>NZ_JBEXCY010000002.1:185394-255770 GCF_040605515.1 Dactylosporangium sp. NPDC005572
GGCGGCGGTCGGGCAGCGGTCGGGCGGCGGTCGGGCGGCGGTCGGGCGGCGGCTGGCGGCGGTCGGGCGGCGGTCGGGCAGCGGTCGGGCAGCGATGGTCGGTAGTGGTGGCAGGCAGTGGTGGGCAGGCAGTGGTGGGCAGGCGGCGGTCGGCAGGCAGCGGCGGGGGCGGTGGTTAGCGGGGGATGTGGAGTTCGACCTCCGTTCCTGAGCCCGGGCCAGATGTCAGGGTCACCGTGCCGCCCAGGTCGCGGATGCGGCCGCGGATCGACTGGGCCACGCCCAGGCGGCCCGCCCGCTCCGCCTCGGTCAGGCGGCCGTCCGGGATGCCCGTGCCGTTGTCGCGGACCGTGATCGTCACGCCGTCCTCGAGTTCCTCCAGCAGGAGCCAGGTCTGGGCGGACGAGCCGGCGTGGCGGTGGGCGTTGTCGATCGCGGCGGCCACGGCCGCGGCCACCTCGGCGGCCACCGGGGCCGGGAGCAGCACCGGCGTGGCGGGGGCGGCCACCGTGACGCCCGTGGCAGCGTGCGGCTCCAGCAGGGCGCGCAGGTCGACGCGCTCGGCGGTGGTCGTGGGGGCGAGGTCGCCGGGAGCGTGCGGCCGGGCGCGGGATGTGCGTGAGCGCACCGTCGGGCGGATGTGGGCCGGGCGGATGTGTGCCGACTGCCGCGCGCGGCCGGCCGGGTCCGAGGCGGCGGAGGAGGCGGCGGGGCCGCTCGACGAGAACAGGGCGCGCAGCGTCGCCTCCTGCTCGCCGGCCAGCCGCCCCAGCTCGGCCGCCTCACCGCCGAGCTCGGCGCCGCGGCGCTGGACCAGGGCCAGCACCTGGAGGACCGAGTCGTGGATGCCGCGGGCGAGTCGCTCGCGCTCGCGGGTCGCGGCCTCCAGCTCGACCGCCCGCTGCAGGCGGGCCTCGGCGTCGATCGCCAGCCGGGCGATGTGCCCGACGCCGACGCCGACCAGCAGCATGAGCACCGGGCCGTTGGCCGTGGCCTGGCTGAAGCCGTCGCGGACCACCACGTCGGCGACGCTGAGCAGGAGGGCGGCGATCGCGCCGCGGCGGCGGCCGCCGGAGATGGCCCAGGCGACCACCGGGCCGGCGACCCACGCCATCGGCAGGGTTGGGGAGCCGACGCCGAGGCCGTCGGGGTTGACGATCCAGCGGGACGCGAGCAGGCAGGCGGCGGCCACCACCAGGTCGGCGGCGAGCAGCGGCCAGCCCCGGCGCTCGGGCCGTGCGTAGGCGAGGCTGGCGACCACCGTCCAGCCGGTCATCGCGGCGATGATCAGCCAGCCGCCCGGGGGCCAGGCATACTCCCGGAAGTTGTTCACCATCAGCACCGCCGCGTAACCGAGCGCGGCGATGCGGAAGACGAGCAGTGCCCGCCAGAGCGGACCCTCCAGGCCGGACACCGGCCCCCCGCGGATCATCGTCAGGCCCAGTGGACGGGCGGCAGGCCGGCCTCTTCGAGCGCGGCGTTGACCTGGCTGAACGGCCGCGAGCCGAGGAAGCCCGCCGGGTTCATCGGGCTGGGGTGCCCGGCCTCGATGATGCGGTGCTCCGGGTTGGTGACCAGCACCGCCTTCTTGCGCGCATAGGAGCCCCACAGCACGAACACGACCCGCCGGTCGAGCGAGTCGAGCGCCTTGATCGCGGCGTCGGTGAACTGCTCCCAGCCCTTGCCGGCGTGCGAGGCGGCCTTGCCCGCGCGGACGGTCAGCACCGCGTTGAGCAGCAGGACGCCGTCGGCGGCCCACGGGGTCAGGTCGCCGTTGGACGGCGGGGTCACCCCGAGGTCCTCGCGCAGCTCCTTGTAGACGTTGCGCAGCGACGGCGGCACCGGCACGCCCGGGCGCACGGAGAAGCTCAGCCCGTGGGCCTGACCCTCCTTGAAATACGGGTCCTGGCCCAGGATGAGCACCCGGGCCTGCTCGGGCGAGCACAGCCGGAACGCCGTGAACAGGTCGGGAAGCGGCGGGTAGACCGGGCCGGCCGCATACTCGGCCTCCACGAACGTCTCCAGCTTGTGGACCACCTCGAGGTCGAGATGCGGCTTCATCAGGTCCCGCCAACCGGCGGGCAGCAGCTCCAGCAGATCCAACGACATGCCCGGCACTCTACGAAACCGGTACGACAAATTCCGGCCGGGTAACGCGCACGAGCTCGTACGTCGGACACCCGGTCACTTCGGAGCCGCTCGCCGCCATCCGGTCATCGTCGCGGTGACGACGGTGTTCGCGAGGTAGCTCCCCTTGCGCGCGTCGAACGTCCCCCCGCAGGTCACCAGCCGCAGCTGCGCCTGCCGCGCCGGCCCGTACACCAGGTCGGCCGGGAAGTCGGCCTTCGAGAACATCCGCACCGAGTCCACCCGGAAGCTGACGGCGGACCCGTCCACCCGCGTCACATTGACCTCGTCGCCCACCTTGAGCCGCCCCAGCTCGTAGAACACCGCCGGCCCGCTGGCCGCGGTGTCCACGTGCCCGACCAGGACGGAGTTCCCGGCCTCCCCGGGTGTCGGCCCCCGCTTGTACCACCCCACCTCCCGCGGCGTGGCCAGCGGCGGCGCCTCCAGCATCCCGTTGCGGTCCACGTCGACGCTCCGCACGGGCGCGTCGACCCCGATGGCCCCGATCGCCAGCCGAACGGGCGCCGAGGCGGGCGCCGGGGCCTGGGTGGCGCTCCCGGTCGACGCCCCGACGGCGGCCGGCACGAACGGCGGCGGTTCCGACGTCCCGGCGAACGACGTCCCGACCAGCGAGACCCCGCAGACCACGGTCGCGATGAGCGCCAGGGCGGTGGTCCCCCGCCAGGTCCCGTCCGCCCGCACGAGGAGCCGTTCATGCCGCCGAGCATGCCGCCGGTGTACTGCTGGAGCCTCGTGACGAGCGTGATGGGCCGCATGGCGGGCGGGCGGCCGGGCCGCGGGCGCGGGCGCCCGCAGGTCGGCGAGCGGCGCGGTCCCCCGGTGCGCCGGACGGGCGCCGCCGTACGGATCGGCGGCGTGCCGCCCCCGCCCGTTCATCGTCGGCGGACGGGGAGGCCACGCGACTTGACCGTTATTTCCGGAATATCCGCCCGGAACGCGCGCCGACGGCCGCGTGACGACACCGACGACCGGCTCCGAGGGCCAGCTGCCCGCCGGCGGTCCCAGCGGCTGGCGGGCCGGGCCGGCGGCGCGGGCGTGGCGGCTGCGGTACGCGGTCACGGCATACCGTCGGGCCGGCGGCGCAGGATCAGGGCCCCCGCCGCGCCGATGACCAGCATGCCGCTCCCGGCGGCCATGAGCGCCCGGTTCACGCCCCGGGAGGTCGACCCGCCACCCGTCGGCACCCCTCCGGACGGCGAGACGATCAGCTGGACCACCGACGACGTGCCGTCCGCACAGTCCAGGCTCACGAGGAACGAACCCTCGCTGATGGTCGACGGGAGGTCCACCGCCAGCGAGAACACCCCGCTGGTCGTGCCCGGTGTCATCGGGATCCGGGCGTCGAGGCCGAGTACGGTGCCCGCGACGTCGGCCGAGCGCACGCCCACGGCGCAGACGAGGCTGAACGTGACGTGCCCGCCGGGCTGCACCGTCTCCGGGCTGACCGACCCGACCGGGCTGGGCGGCGAGACCGTCGCGGTCTCCGTCGGCGAGACCGTCGCGGTCGCGGTGGGGGAGGCCGAGGCCGACGGTGACCCGCTCGGATCCGCCGCTGCGGCGCCGGGCAACACGAGGACCCCGGTCACGCAGCCCAGAGCAGCGCCGCTGAGGATTCGTCGCATGGGTTCATTGGCCAGGAACCCCGGGTGAGCGCTCGACACCCCCCGGGGACGAACCTCGGCCCTGGGCCGCAGACGAAAAGATGGCCCGGTTCTACACGTGATGGGACGATGAAGTCCTGAGGTATGCCGTGGTTACGAGTAGGAAATATCGCACTGCAGCGCCCCGCCTACCGGTGGGGCGGGTCCATCTGTAATCCTGCCGACAGCGCCATAAGCGCCGGTCGCGGGCAACGGCGGCCGCGACCAGGAGCCGGACTGCGGGACGAGACGGGAACGACGCGCATGAGTGAGTACAAGATCACCTACCCGGACGGCGAACTCGATCTGCCGGTACGCAAAGCGACCGATGGCCCCGGCGGTCTCGAGATCGGCAAGCTGCTGAGCAACACTGGCCAGGTCACGCTGGACACCGGCTTCGTCAATACGGCCTCGTGCGTCTCGTCGATCACCTACATCGACGGCGACGAGGGCATCCTGCGCTACCGCGGGTATCCGATCGAGCAGCTGGCCGAGAGGTCCACCTTCCTCGAGACCTCGTACCTGCTGATTCACGGTGAGCTGCCGACGACCGCCCAGCTCGAGGAGTTCACCGACCGCATCCAGCACCACACGCTGCTGCACGAGGAGATGCGCCGCTTCTTCGACGGCTTCCCGCGCGACGCGCACCCGATGGCGGTGCTCTCGTCGGCCGTGAGCGCGCTGTCCACCTTCTACCAGGACAGCCTCAACCCGTTCGACAAGGAACAGGTCGAGATCTCCACCATCCGCCTTCTGGCCAAGGTTCCGACCATCGCGTCGTACGCCTACAAGAAGGCCATCGGCCAGCCGATGCTCTACCCCGACAACTCGCTCGGCTACGTCGAGAACTTCCTGCGGATGACCTTCGGCGTGCCCGCCACGCCGTACGAGCTCGACCCGGTGCTCGTCAAGGTCCTCGACATGCTCCTGCTGCTGCACGCCGACCACGAGCAGAACTGCTCGACCTCGACGGTCCGCCTCGTCGGCTCCAGCCAGGCCAACCTCTTCGCGTCGGTGTCCGCCGGCGTCAACGCGCTGTTCGGCCCGCTGCACGGCGGCGCCAACCAGGCCGTGCTGGAGATGCTCCAGGATATCCACTCCGACGGCGGCGACGTCGACGCGTTCGTCCGCAAGGTCAAGAACAAGGAGGCCGGCGTCCGCCTCATGGGCTTCGGCCACCGGGTGTACAAGAACTACGACCCGCGCGCCGCGCTCGTCAAGAAGGCAGCGCAGGAGGTGCTCGGCCGGATGGCCAAGCCCGACCCGCTGCTCGACCTGGCCATGCAGCTGGAGGAGATCGCCCTCGCGGACGACTTCTTCGTCTCCCGGAAGCTGTACCCCAACGTCGACTTCTACACGGGCCTCATCTACAAGGCCATGGGCTTCCCGACCACGATGTTCACCGTGCTCTTCGCGCTCGGCCGGCTCCCCGGCTGGATCGCCCAGTGGCGCGAGATGATCAACGACCCGGAGACCAAGATCGGCCGTCCGCGGCAGGTCTACACCGGGTACAGCGCCCGCGATTACGCCCCGATTGCTGGTCGGTAAAGACCCGCGGCGTCAACCGGTTCTTGCTCGTTTGTCTACTTGACGGAGATCGACCCCGGCTGTCTCATACATGAGTCTGTCTGGGGTCGTTGTCCGTTTTATCGACAGGAGCAAACGGAGCCGTATGAGCGCGCCAACGTTGTCGCCGCTGCTGACCGCGGCCGTGCAGGACCGGACGTCCGGTGCGACCGGCGTGGCCCGGCAGGTCCTCGACGGTCTCGCCGAGTTCGTGCACGATCCGCCGGCCCTGCGGGCCGTGGTCGAGCCCCTGCCGGGCCTGCTGCCCGGCTACGCCTCGATGTGGCACATCGCCCGCGCCGCCAACAGCGCCGACCCGGGCCCGGCCCTGCGCGAGATCCGCGAGCAGCTCGACCGTGACGTCGAGGGCAGCGTCGCGACCGCGACCCGGCTGATGCTCCAGCGCGGCGGCTGGGCCCGCACCGCGCCGAGCAGCGCCCTCGTGAAGGCGGTCGTCGCCGGCCTGCCCGCCGGGACCGTCGACGTCCCCGGCACCGAGGGCCTCCAGCCGGTCACCGGACTCGCCGGCGCCGACGCGATCAGCCCGACCCGGGTCCTCAACATCAAGGGCACGCTCGCACTGGCGCGCAGCGTCCCGACCGTCGTCGTGACCACCTCGCTGAAGCTCGTGCCCGAGTCGGTCTTCGATACCCTCGGCTCGCCGCTGTTCGAGCGGATCCCGCTCGACGCGTTCTGGGCCGTCGTCCTCGACGGCGAGCTCCTCACGCCGGCCGAGGTGGCCCGGCGGGCCGCCCAGTTGCGGGTCTGATGATGTCGCACGGGTAGTGCGCCGAACCGTTGCGCGTTCGATCGTGTGCGGTTTTGTCCTCCACAGTGGACACTTCCCGACGGTCGCCAAGACGGCACGATTTAGGGGCTGTGGAGCGGACGCGGGTCGGTGTACATTGCGTGGCAACCCAAGGACAGCCGGGGCCGCCGCTTCCCCCGTGGCGGCGGCCCCGGCCCTTGTGTTGTCAGCAGTGTTTCACGCACGTCGATGCGGGAGACCACTTCGCCATGACGACCGTCCAGATCCCGCCGCGCCACGCCGCCCCCGCCGGCCCGCCGCCCCGCACGGTGTGGCTCATCGGCGGTCTGATCGCGTTGGCCCTGGTGGTGATCGCCGTCGTCGCGACACTCATGGACAGCGCCGGCCCGCGCACCCCCGCCGACGCCCGCGACCACGTCGTCAGCGCGCCGGCCGCCGGCCGCGACGCCGCCGTCCTCGACGTGCTCAGCGGCGCCACCGCCGTCACCGTCAAGGCCGCGGACCTCGGTGACCGGCTGTTCGAGGCCGAGACCCCCCGCGACGGCCGGCTGACCCCGCAGGCCCGGGTCACCGATGACGGCGTGGTGCGGCTGACCCTCGACGGCGAGGGCGGCCCCGGTGGCGCGGCCGTGGAGGTCCGCCTCAACCGCGGCGTCCGCTGGACGGTCCGGTTCACCGCCGGCGCCAACGCCAGCACCGCCGATCTGCGCGACCTGGGCAACCTGGCCGCGGTCGAGTACGCCGGGGGCGTCGCCGCGGTCGAGCTGACCCTGCCGGCCGCGCACGGCACGGTGCCGATCCGGCTGTCCGGCGGCGCGAACACGGTCGTCCTGCACGCCCCGAAGGCGGCGCCGGTGCGGGTCCGGGCGGGCGGCGGGGCGGGCGCGGTGACCATCGACGGTGCCGCCAGCAACGGCGTCGCGGCCGGCGCCACGTTCGCCTCCGCGGGCTGGGACGGCGCCACCGACCGCTACGACGTCGACGCCACGTCGGGTGTCGGCACGATCACCGTCGACCGGATCTAGCGCTCCGGGAGGCTGATCACGCCGGCGCCGGAGACCGGGGCGTCCTCCGGCAGGTCGGGCAGGCCGAACAGCTCGGTCAGGCCGGTTACCTGCAGTAGCCGGTGCACGAAGGGTGACGGGCTGCGCACCTGCATCGCGCCGCCGTGCTCGCGGGTCCTGTTGTTGATCGCTACCAGCGTGCCGATCCCGATCGAGTCCATGAACGGGACCCGCCGCAGGTCCACGATCAGCGTCCGGGGCTGGTAGGTCTGGACGGTGTCGAGGACCACCGACCGTAACGCCCCCACGGTGGCCGCTTCCAGCGGCCCGAGCACTTCCACCACGATCGTGCTGTCCGGACTCTCGCCGGAGCGGTGAGTCCGGACCATTGCGTCGCCCATTCGACCCGCGTACCCAACCGATCGAGGAGGAAACGTCACGGATTCGCGGAGATCAACAGCGGCAGGATCGCCGCGTACGCACACAGCAGGACCGCCGCCTCGGGCCGGGTGATCCGGTTGCCCCGCTTGAGCAGCAGCCACGCCAGCGCCGAGGCCAGCACCATCGCGGTGACGGCCGCGAAGCCGAACGGCGCGATCGTGTCGCCGCCCGCCGCCAGGCCCACGATCGCCCCGCCGATCAGGCTGTTGAACAGGTTGCTGCCGAGCAGGTTGCCGACCATGAGGTCGCCCTCGCCGCGCCGCTGGGCCTGCACGGACGTCATCAGCTCGGGCAGCGCCGTGCTGCCCGCGACGAGCGTGAAGCCGATGACGGTGTCGCTGACGCCCCACCGCGACGCGAGCGTGCTGGCGTTGGCCACCAGCAACTGCGCCCCGCCCAGGGTCGCGGCCAGGCCGAGCAGCGTGCGGATGACCTCGACCCAGGCGCGACCGGGCGGCGGGGAGGGCTCGACGAAGGCCGCCACGTCGTCCGGGAGCGGATCATCCGGCGGTACCCGGGACAGGCGCCCCAGCACGAGGAGCGCGCCGAGGCTGAGCACGGCCAGCAGTACACCTGCCACGAATTTCATGCCGACCAGCGCGAACGCGCCGAAGACCGCCACCGCGGCGACCATCAGCGGGGCCTCGCGCACCGGCACCGACGAGCGCACCAGCACCGGCGAGACGATCGCGACGACGCCGAGGATCAGCGTGACATTGAGGATGTTCGACCCGACGAGGTTGCCGAGCGCGAGCCCGGAGTTGTCCTGCACGGCCGCGGTGCCCGAGACGATGAACTCCGGCGCGCTGGTGCCCAGGCCGATGACGATGACCCCGACGATCACGGGCGCGACCCGCAGCACGGTGGCCAGCCGACCGGCCCCGACGACCAGCTGATCGGCGCCGACGGTGAGCAGGGCCAGTCCGGCGATGCCGAGCACGACCACCAACAGGGTCGACATCCGCCTCCTCATCGCGTCGTGCCCACCTGGCTGGACACCATACCGGCACCGCCGCCGCGGCCCCGGCGGGCGGTCGCGAAACCCGAAATCGTTTCCGGGAGTTTCAGAGCGCCGCACGGCTGGCGGAAACGCCCGGCGAGCCTTACAGTTTTCAACGAGACCGGCGTCTTCCCCCGTGGATGCCGGTCTCGCCCATTTTCCGGGCCCTCCACAGTGGACAACCCCCGTTCCGGGCGTCGCGAGGATTTGGCACCGCACGATAGGTTGGCCTCCTACAGAGGGAGGGGTCGCTGTGCAGTGCCCGCGCTGCGGTGCCAACGGAATCGACGCCCAGGGATTCTGCGTCAACTGCCGCCTCTTCCGGGGCGCTCCCACCACAGCCCAGCCCCCGGCCCCCGGCCGGCCGCAGACGGGCAACGGCGGCCCCCAGCCCACCAATGGCTACCCGTCGGCCGGCACGCCCCAGCCCAGCGCCCAGCCCCAACCCGGCGCCCAGCCCCAACCCGGTTCGCCCGTCTCCGGGCCCCGTCCGCCCGCGCCCGGCGCGACCGGTGCGTTCCCCGCGGCGGCGGCCCCGGGTGGCCAGCCCGCCGGGGCGTACGCGGCACCGGCGAGCGGGTCGCCGACCGGCGCGTTCCCGGCCACCTACGGGCAGTCGCCGACGAGCGCCTTCCCACCGGTCCCGCCCACACCGGGCCATGGCTACCCGGCGCCCTATCCGGCGCCGAAGCCGCGCAACCCGCTGCTCATCCCGGGCCTGATCTTCGGCGTCGTCGCGCTGCTGCTCGTCGGCGCCGTCATCGTCTACGCGGCGACGTCGGGCGGCGAGGAGGACGGCCTGCCCGCCGCGGCCCCGCCCACGGCCACCGGGTCGGCCACCCCGTCGGCCACGGCCGGTCCGACCGCCACGGCCACCCCCTCCGCGTCGGCGGAGCCGTCGGCCAGCGCCTCGGCGAGCCCCTCGGCGAGCCCCTCGGCGGCGGCCGACGCCGCCTGCGTCTACGGCGTGTGGCTCGAGGAGAAGCACGACGAGCAGGTCACCGTGCGCAACACCGGCGTGTTCCCGTTCACCAGCAGCGGGACCTACCAGCGGTACAGCGACACCGGGCGCGCGGTGTTCGACTACGGCAACGGCGTCCACCTCACCGGCAGCAGCAGCGCCGGCACCAGCAAGTTCGACTACGTGTTCACCGGGTTCATCAGCTACACGTTCAAGGTCGAGAACGGCATGCTGGTCTTCGGCGACCCCCGCCCGACCGGCACCGAGACGTTCTACCGCAACGGCGTGAGTGACTACAGCGGCAAGCTCGGCTCCCGGGTGCCGGAGCCGATGAGGATCAACTGCGGCTCGGTGGCGATGAGCCTGACCAACTCGATTATGACGATCCAGATGAAGCGCACCAGCAGCGCCCCGTAACCGCTGCGACGGATAGGGCGGCCGCGGCCTCCGCGTAGCGGATTGCGGAAACGCGCGCCCGTGTCGGTCCGATAGGCGACGGAAGAACCCCATCCCGGGCCGTACCGTGCGACACATGACGATCGACTTCCCGCACGGCTGGTGGGGCACCGACCTGGGCAGCGCCCGGGAGAGTATGGGCACGTACGAGCTCTACCCCACGGAGAGCCTGCCGGTCGTCGACGAGTCCCGCCACGACGGGACGTTCTCGTGGCTCGTCCCCGACGCGCCGCACGACCCGCTGCGGGCCATGGAGGTCGGCGCCCTCACCCAGCACGTCGAGCTCCCGGCCGCCGTCAAGCGGTTCATGAGCAGCCAGGTGCTCATGGACGCGATCCCGTCGTGCACCGGCTGCGACTTCGACCTCGCGCCCCGCCCGGTCCCCAGCCCGGTCGAGCCCACCGCACAGCTGGTGCGCTTCATGCGCGATCAGCAGGACGCGGTCATCTGGTACCTCTACCTGCGCCCGGGCGAGCAGCCGTTCGTGATCGCCTCCCCGTGGCTGCTGGAGATCGTCGGCCTGGAGGAGGTCGACCGCGCGACCCTGATCGCCAACATGGTCCGCGCGGCCGACGGCTTCGAGCAGTTCATCCACCGCTTCTGGCTGGAGAACTCGCTCTGGTTCAGCGTCAACGAGGGCGACGAGTCCACCGACGAGATGGACCTGTACCTCGCGCATTACACGGCCGCTTGATTATTCTCTTGCCGCGCGTCCGGCCGGGTCGTATCTTTGAATACGTCAACGGCACGCAGAGGAAGGGGCCACCGATGAACGGGCACAAGGAGCTACGACTGACGGCGAGCGCGCCGCTCGGTCGGGCCGCCCTGTCCCGCAGTTGGCGGTCACGTCCCGGCTTCGCGCTGGTCAGCGGTCTGACCGGCGAGTTGTCGCTGCGCCCCGGACGGTGGCGAGGCTAGGTCCAGCCTGCCTCGAAGCCGCCCGGTGAGCATCGGGCGGCTTTTTCGTGCGACATGGACACATACGGGTGTAGCTCAACTGGTAGAGCACCGGCCTCCAAATCCGACGGTTGTGGGTTCGATTCCTGCCGCCCGTGCATTTCATTGTTCCTTGACAATTCCATTCGGTACACGCCGCGGTAGCCCAATTGGCAGAGGCGCCCCGTTCAAAGCGGGACCAGTGCGGGTTCGAGTCCCGCCCACGGTACGCAAGATCGTTTGGTGCAACACCTGGAACTCGGTACGACAGGAAGGGAGGAGGCCCGGTGACCGCGGTTCTCGTTCTCAACGCCGACCTCGGACCCCTGCACCGGGTCTCACTCCGCCACGCCATCCGCATGCTGCTGCGTGAGGTGGCCGTCGTGCACGAGGCGGAGCCGGACCGGTTGATCGGGGTCTACCCGCTCCCGCGGGTGGTACGGCTCGTCAGCTACGTGGTGACCCGCTGGCGCTTCGGCGCCGGCCCGGCCTGGTCGCGTGCGGGCGTGCACGCCCGCGACGGCCACCGCTGCGGCTACTGCGGCCGCGAGGCCACGACCATCGACCACATCCTGCCCCGCTCGCGGGGCGGGCGGAACACCTGGAAGAACACGGTTGCGGCCTGCACGGCCTGCAACCAGCGCAAGGGCGACCGCACCCCCGCTGAAGCGGGCATGGTGCTGCGGGTCCAGCCGTCGACTCCGACGTGGGCCTCGCTCGCCCAGCGCTGAATCGGGGCTCGGCGGGACCTGCTACCGCCCGCCGAGCCCCGCACGCCCGGATAGCCCAACGGCAGGAGGCACCTGATTCAGGGTCAGGACAGTGGAGGTTCGAATCCTCTTCCGGGTACGTCCCACGGCACCACTGGAGAGTTGGCCGAGAGGTAAGGCTGCGGCTTGCTAAGCCGTCGACGGGGGAGACCCCGCGGGGGTTCGATCCCCTCACTTTCCGCGTCACACCATGCCCTTGTAGCTCAGCGGAGTAGAGCGCCTCGCTACGAACGAGGAGGCCGGAGGTTCGAATCCTTCCAAGGGCGCGCAGGACCGGGGGAGGCCAGCCGATAGGTGCCGGCACCCGTCTCGAAAACGGCGTTGGGTTCACGCCCGTGTGGGTTCGACTCCCACCCTCCCCGCAACCAGTTCCACCAGCGTCGCAGGCCGCGCGCGAGCTCACCCATCCGGCGGTCCGCCTCGCGCCGCTGCCCTTCGGACGGTTCGGTCGCCGCGTGCATCGAGAGGTACATCGTCATCTCCAAGAAGATCGGGTTCCTGGAGACGACGAACCCGCGCCGTCGATTTCGACAGTCGCCGTTCGTCGGACGTGCATGAGGTACCTGATGCTCATCTGCGACGACAACCCCGACGAGCCGAGCCCCGACGACATCGTCGCCTCGCCCGACTTCGTCGTCTGGCAGGCCGACATGGCGCGGCGCGGCATCGCCCACGAGGGTGAGCGGCTGCGGCCGGCCCGCTACGCCCGCACGGTCCGGGTGCGCGACGGGAAGGTCATCGTGACCGACGGGCCGTTCGCCGAGACGAAGGAGCAGATCGGCGGGTTCGAGCTCGTCGAGTGCGCCGACCTCGACGAGGCGATCGAGTGCGCGGCCGGTCACCCGGCCGCGTCGTGGTGGTCGGTGGAGATCCGGCCCTACCTGGACGTCTGACGGGGCGGGCCGAAGGCGTACCGCGTGAGCACCCGCACGCTGCTGCCGCTGCGCTGCTTGGCGGCCGCCGGCAGCATCGTGAGCGCGTGGATGCGCGACGACAGGTGCCAGCGGGCCGCCTTGGCCGCCCGCGGCCAGCCGTGCGCCTCCATGCGCGCCGCGGCGCCCAGGAAGAAGCTGCGGGCCTCGCTGAACCGGTTGCCGGTGACGGCGGACGAGGCGGACAGGCTGTCGCCGTGGCGGCGGTACTGGAAGCAGAGCGTGTCGTCGGCGACCAGCGAGCCGCCCCGCACCACCAGGTTGATGATGAGCGCGAGGTCCTGGATGACCGACAGGGACGCGTCGAAGCCGACCGCCTGCATCTCCGACGTGCGCCAGGCCAGCGACGGGAAGTACAGCCAGTTGCCCCGCAGCAGGCTCACCGCGAGCTCCTCGCCGGTCATCACCAGCGTGCCGGTGAACTTCGGGGCGTACACGCGCCGTTTCGTCGAGTCGACGAGCGTCTTGACCACGACACCGTCGGCGTCGACGACCTCCACGCCCGGCTGCACGAGCACCGCGTCCGGGTGCGCCTCGACCAGCTGGTGGACCCGCGCCACATAGCCGGGCAGCATCACGTCGTCACAGCCCATGATGACCATGAACGGCTCGGTCGCCCGGTCGATGCACTGCTGGAAGTTCCGGGTGATGCCGAGGTTCTCCGGATTCCGGTGGTACCGCACGCGCGGGTCGTCCAGCGCCGCGAAGAACGCCGGCACCTCCTCGTGCCGGCCCGCGGGGTTGTCGTCGAAGACGGTCAGCCGCCAGCGGTCGTCGCTCTGAGCGAGCACGCTGTCGACGGCGAGCTTCAACAGACGCAGGTCACCGTAGTGCGGCAGCATGATGTCGAGCACCGTGCGATCCTAAACAATCCCCCTGAATACGCCGACGGCCCGCCCCCCTTCCGGGGAACGGGCCGTTCGCGGTCGATGGTCAGTGGCGGGCGCGGCGCGGGCCGGCGGGCGGCTGGCCGGCGGCGGCGCGCCGTTCGGCCTGCTGGTCCGGCGACTTCGGGTCCTCGTCCCACGCCTTCGCGCGGCGGATCTCGTCGAAGAACCCGAGCAGCCGGTCGAGCTCCTGCGTGCTCGTCTTGTCGTCGGCGCGGGTCGTCTTGCCCTTCTTGCTGTGCGAGCGGATCTCCCGGCCCGTGTTCGGCGACGACGTCTCCTCGCGGTCGTCGTCACCGTCGTCGTGGATCGGCGCCCGCTGGGCCGGCGTGCGGCTCGGCGGGACGGGCAGGTCGAAGTGGTGCTCGTCGTAGTTCGGGGCGTCGAAGCTGTACCCCTGCGGCCCGTTCGGCCCGGGCGCGATCGGCTGGTCCTCGCGGTGGAACGTGCGCGGCGGGGCGACGTGCAGCTCGGGGTGCATCGGCGGGTTGCCGTTCGGGCCGTGGCCGTTGGTGTACCCGTTGTGGCCGTTGCCGTTGTGCCCGTTGCGGGGCGCGCCGGCGTAGCCGTTCGCGGGCGGGAACGCCGACGTGCCGTCCGCCGGGTGCCCGCCGTGCGGGGCCGCCGGGTGGCGGCCGTTGCTCGGCCGGTGCGCGCCGTTCGGGCTGACCGGCGTGAACGAACCGGTCGCCTCGGCCGGCGGGAACGCGCCGGTGCGCGGCTCCTGGAAGCCTCCGGTGCGCGGCTCCGGACGGTCGACGGGCGGCATGCCGCCCGTGCGGTCGCGGTCCACCGGCGGCATCGCCCCGGTGCGGTCCATGCGGTCCATGCGGTCCATGCGGTCTGTGCGGTCCATGGGGGGCACGGTCGGCATGGCGCCCGTGCGGTCCATGGGCGGCATGGCCCCGGTGCGGTCGCGCTCCAGGGGCGGCATGCCGCCCATGCGGTCGCGGTCCACCGGCGGCATTGCCCCGGTGCGGTCTGTGCGGTCTGTGCGGTCTGTGCGGTCCGTGCGGTCGCGGTCCATGGCGGGCACGGTCGGCATGGCGCCCGTGCGGTCCATCGGGGGCACGGCGGGCATGGCGCCGGTGCGGTCCATGGGGGGCAGCGCGCCCGTGCGCGGCTCCCGCGGCCCGTGCTGCGCCGCGAAGCCGTTGGTGCGGGGCTCGTCGTACGGCCGGTCCTCCTGCGGGCGCTGCCCGTACGTCGCGCCACGCTCGTCGTAGGCCGGGCGGGACACCGTCGGGTGCGCGCCGGACGGGTGCCCGTTGGCCGGGCGGCCGTCGACGAGGTAGGGCCCGTCGGCGTCGCCGCGGCGGCTGCCGCGCCCGTAGGTGCTGCCGCTGTCGACCGCCGGGAACGAGCCCGTGGCCGTCGTCGAGGCCGGGTACGCGGGCAGCGCCGAGGAGGGCGTGTGCGGCGTCGGCCCGACCAGCTCGACCTCGCCCGGCTCGGGCAGCGAGTCGCGCAGCGCGGTGGCGAGCACGAAAACGGTGGGTGCGGCGCCGCGCGGGACGGCGATGTACGCGCGCTTCCGCGCGTCGATCGGCAGCTTCTCCAGTACATCCGCGATCATGTGACCGGGCGGCGGCACCTCGGCGGCGTTGGGCGCGCCCACCACGACCGCGCAGCGGTTCACGTCGACCGGCAGCCCGCGGATCCAGTCCGCCGGGTCGGTCAGGTGCTCCGGGCGGATCCACACGCCGGCCTGCACGACCTCGAGCACCCAGCCGCTGCCGAGCGTGAACGTCGCCGCACCGGCCGGGCTGTCGAGCAGGTCGGGGCAGGGGTTGACCCAGTCGACCGTGCGCGGGGCGCCGTTGCGCGGGGCGTGCCAGAGCTCGCGGGCGAACGTGCGCCAGCGGGGCAGGCCCTTCTGGTCGATGGTGACGACGGCCCGCTGGCCGGCGGGCGCGCACAGGGGTAAGCCGGTGCGCACATGCACCGCGCGGCCGAGCACGTCCGCCACGACCGGCCCCACCGGACCGTCGGCCAGCGGCTGCTGCCCGTACGGCGTGATGACGCAACGGTCGGCGGCGAGCGCCGGGATCGCGGAGACGGCGTGCGCGAACTCCTCGCGGTGGAGCGGCTTCTCGCCGGGGTGCGACAGGATGAGCGACGGGTGCTCGTGGTCGGTCGGCACGGAGTAGGCCAGGTCGGTCACGCTGCCCACGCGCCGGCGGTGCAGCCACAGGCCGGCCGGGATCTGGTCGAGCACCAGGTCGCCGGGCATCTCGGGCAGCTCGGCGCTGAGGTCGGCCTCCCACGCCGGGGCCGGGAAGCGCCAGCCCACGCGCACCGGGTTGGTGCCGGTGCGGAACCGCCAGAAGCCCCCTGGGCGGTGCTCGCCGCGGCCGATCGGCGCGAACAGCGACCCGCCGGGCACACCGAGGAGCGGGCCGGCGGCGGCGATGACGTCGATGCCGAGCCGCATGGAGATCATGTGAGCGGCGGCGGGCCGCTCGTTGGTGGCGCAGGCGCCGTCCCAGGCGACGAAGCGCATCGCGCTGAAGCCGCGGGGGAGACCGTTGGCCAGGACCTCGGCCAGTTCCTCGACCATCGCGGGCTGCAGCTTGACCGTGTGCGAGCTGATGACGACAGCGCACTCGGTGGAACCGCCGTGGGGGGAGACCACCAGCTGGGCGGCGCCCGGGCTCGGCTCGTCCCCCGAGTGGACGACCGCCCCGGCACCGAGCCAGGAGACCTTCATGCCCGGCCAGTGGCGCAGCCGGACCTGCATCGCGGTGCTCATGCGGACCTCTCAGAACTCTGGAAATC
The DNA here is from genome assembly GCF_040605515.1 of Dactylosporangium sp. NPDC005572. Classification (NCBI taxonomy): domain Bacteria; kingdom Bacillati; phylum Actinomycetota; class Actinomycetes; order Micromonosporales; family Micromonosporaceae; genus Dactylosporangium; species Dactylosporangium sp. NPDC005572. The sequence continues at coordinate 201,683 of NZ_JBEXCY010000002.1, forward strand.
CGAGCCGTGTGGAGGGGGCGCGGCTGCCGGTCGCGTGACCGAGACTGCTGGCGGCCACGAAGGGACCAGCCGGTCCGGCGTGCTAGCTGCGAACGGGCAGCACGTAGTCAAGATCGCCCTCCGTCGGGTGTGCCACGAGCGGAGCGATACGGAGGGGGTTCCGCACCGATCACCGCAGGGCGGCTCTGCCGGATCGTACCGCGCTGAGTGACGGACGCAACCATCCCGTTTGTCGGACGACCCGCCGAATATGCCCGACCGGGCCACCAATTCCGTCCGTTTTGATGGCTTTGGTGACGGGTTCTCCGGAGAGTTGTGCATGCATCGAGCCGCAGTCCGACGAATACTCGCTGTGACGACCCGCCGCCCGAACGGGCTCCCTGCCGTGATCGCCGTGCTGGTGCTCGCGGTCGTCTCGGTGAACGCCTGCAAAACCTCTCCAATCGGTACGACTCCGGCCAGCCCGTCGGCGGGCCGTTCTCCTGCATACCCGGCGAGCGGGCCGCTCGTCCTGTATGACACAACCGGGCAATACGGGGACCTGGGCGAGCTCTATGCGGTCCAAGCTGGGAATCCGGCCTCCCGCTTCGGATCATGGTGGGCGCTGCCCGTGACGAAGTACACGTCCGGAACCGTCGGGAAGTACCAGTTGACGATCTATATCTGATCGACGTACGACGAACCCCTGCCTCCCGCGTCCCTCGCCGCCGGCGCGTCCGTCCTGTGGGCGGGCGCCGACATCCGGCAATTGATCTCGCGGTACCGGGGAATCGGTTTTCAGAATGCGACGATCTCCGCCGACCGGGTCGCTGAGATCCGCTATCGCGGCACCTCCCTGACCCGCAACCCGTCCACCGGCGCGATGATGTGCCCGGCCGTCTCCCCGAGCGTCCAGGCAACGACGCCGGCCGATGCGGTGGCGCCCGGCGGCGTGGCCCCGTGGGTGCTGCGGGTGGCCCGCCCGACGTACATCGCCGAGGTCCCCGTTCACGTACCTGAGTCTCGACGATCGGCACCTCGCCTTGGCGGACCTGTTGTACGACCTGCCCGCCCCAGCACCGTGCGCCATCGCCGACTATCTGTCGTCCCGTAAGGTGCCGTTCGCCGTAGCGGTATTTCCTGTTTACGACGACGCTTGCGGCATCTATTCCGGCGGCGTACCGGTCGAGAGAACCCTGTGGACGGCCCGGGAAGTGGTCGCCGCCCTGCGCCACATGACGCCCCGCGGCGACACCCTGATCATGCACGGATATACCCACGGCTTCACGGGCGCCCCGAATCCGAGGACTACGAGTTCTACTGCGCCCAAGTGGACCCAGCGGGTGCGGTGGTGCTAGACGGCCCAGCCCCCAGCGACTCGGCGGTGTGGCCGCTGTCCGGCCTGGAGTCGGCTCGCACTGAACGGAGGGCGGCCGGCTCGGAGCCGCGAGACATCTGGCAGCTCCCCCACTACACTGCGAACGCAACGAACTACCGAGCGATATCGCCAGCCCCGGGTATTCGCGCCCGTTTCGAGCAGGTGTTGCACTACACGGGGATTTTGTCGGGTACGGCGAAGAGCACACGCTCGGTGAGCCGGAACTTCCCATATGTTGTAAAGGACGCATACGGGACACCGGCGATTCCCGAAACACTGGGAAACGTGCCGACACAAAGGTTTAACGAACACGGCGCCGCCTGCCCGCCGACCTGCTGGGATCGGCGAGGCGCCAGCTGGTGGTCCGCGACGAGGTGGCGGCGTTCTTCCACCACCGGTTCCCGGCTCTGAAGCACCTGCCAACCCTGATCGAGGGCTGTTCGCCGCTCGCCCCGACGCGGATGGCACCAACTGAAGAAATTTCTCACGACGAATTTTTCAACGTTAACTTGCCAGCACCCCCCACGCGACCGCCCACAGGGGTGCTGACCTGCAAAAACTCCGGCATTCCCGGGGGGTCGCGCCAAAAGCCCGGTCACACCGACGTTCCACACCGTTTCCGCACCTGGATCTTGGCGAGGCTCACGCCGACGGGCAGCCTCACGTCGACCGAGGTGCGCTGTCCATGAACGCAGGGCGGATCTGCCGGCTCCCGGGATGCCACGCGCGATCTTGGATTTTGGCCCTGGATTTGTCCCCTTTGACGGATATTTCCGGGACCAAAACTCCAAGATCGACGAGCCTTGCGGCGCGGCGCGGCGCCGACCCGGCGAACGCTGGTGGACACCGCACCAGCGCCGAGGACCCGGTCCATGATCAAGGGAAGAATCTGGCTGCCATGACGACCAGAAGTTTCCCTTGATCATGGGACCGCCGCCCTCTCAACTGCTCAATTCGGGCAAATCTCCACGGGATGGCGCCGACGTGGGCGCCAGCGAGACGCGTGCAGCAAGAGCGGTCGAGGAAGGAATGCAAGAAAGAAGGCTCGCGAGTCAGGAGCCCCGCCGCTGACTTCGCCGCGACCGCATCTCAGCGAGCTCCGGGGCTCGCCTGAGGTGGTGTGGCTTCGCGGCGGCGCCACATTTCGGTGAAATCCCGGGGGCTCGCCCGAGGTAGTTCCCGAGATGGTTGCTGCCTTGGCGGCGGCCACCTCGCTCGCCATCAGCGGTCCCGCCGAGTCGACCGCCGCGCCCGCGGGCGCCGTCTCCGCGGCTTCCGGCTCAGTGGTCGCTGATGTCGTGGCTGCCGCGCCTCAGCGAGCTTCCCGGGCGCCGGCCGAGACCGTCGCCGGCTCCGCGGTCGCTGCCTCCGGAATCGCCTTCATCGGCACTGCGGTTGCCGTGGGTGCCGGCTCCGCGGTCGTTGCCTCCGGGATCGGCGCCTTCAGTGGTGCTGCCGTTGCCGTGGGTGCCGGCTCCGCGGTTGCTGCCTCCGGGATTGCCTTCAGTGGCGCTGCCGTTGGCGTGGGTGTCGGCTCTGCGGGCGGTGCCTCCGGGATCGGCGCCTTCAGTGGTGCTGCCGTTGGCGTGGGTGTCTGCTCGGACTCGGTGGCTGCGGGGGTCGAGGGCGGGGGTGGGGTGCGGCGGCCGAAGGACTGGAACAGGAGCAGGGCCACCGTGGCCAAGAGGCTGGCGGCGGCCACCGACGCGAAGCCCCACGCCGGCGAGCCGCGGTCGATGGCCCAGCCCGCCAGCGGGGAGCCGATCGCCAGGCCCACCGTCAGCGACGAACCGTGCCAGCCCATGGCCTCGCCGCGGGCCGAGGCCGGGACCAGGCGGCTCACCAGGTCGGCGCTCGCGCTCAAGGTCGGCGCGCACAGTGCGCCCGCCGGGATCAGGACCGCGAACAGCAGCGGCCAGGCGTCGCCCACCAGGCCCACCGGGAGCGTGAACAGGCTCAGGCCGCCCAGCAGCGCCACGAGCGGCACCGCGCGGGTCAGGGCGCCGTACACGAAGCCGCCCGCCAGCGAGTAGACGCCCCACGCGGCCAGCAGGGCGCCGACGAGCTCGACGCGGCCCGCCTCACGCATCATGGCGACGATGGCCAGGTCGGTGCCGGCCAGCACGACCGTCGTGGCGGCGGCCGCGGCGCACACGGCGATGAAGCGCGGGGTCAGCCAGTCGCGGCGGCGGACCGGGCCCGTGGAGGCCGCCTCGTCGTGGGCCGGGTGGACCGGCGGGTTGGTGACATACAGCGCGAGACCGGCCAGCACCAGCGCGGCGCCGATCGACCACATCGCGACCCGGCCGGACAGCGTGCTCATGAGCAGCACGGCGAGCGGCGGGCCGGCCATGAACGAGATCTCGACCGACATCGAGTCGAGGGCATAGGCCTGGCGGCGCTGGTCGGCCGGGACGAGCGCGGCGATCGACTGGCGCACCACGGAGAACACCGGCAACGAGAACATGCCCGCGACCAGCGCACCGACGAGCAGCACCGGATAGGACATGAGCGGCGACGTGACCCAGAACAGCGCCTCGGCGGCCGTGGTCACCAGCAGCATCGGCCGCAGGCCGCGCCGGTCGACGAAGCGGCCGTTGAGCGGCCCGCCGAGCGCGGTGCCGACGGTCAGCGCGGCGCCGACCAGGCCCGCGGCGCCCCAGCCCCGGTGCAGGTCCTGCGCGACGTGCAGCGTCATGGTGACCCCGATGGCGGTGATCGGGATCCGGGCCAGCAGGGCGAGCACCATGAGCGACCGCACCCCGGGCAGGGCGAGGACTCGGCGGTACGGGTCAAGGCGCATGGGCACATCATGAACTCGGGGTACGACAGAAACGACCGGGTTTACGGCCTCCCGGCGCCGGTGAAGCAGGATTGTGCGTGACGTCACCGGGGAACCGGACATAACGCGGCACCGTCCAACCGACGAGACCCCCACGGATGGAGAGACCCACGATGAAGCCGAGACTCGCGGCAGCGGCCGTCCTGCTGGCCCTGACGCTCACCGGCTGCGCGGACGACCCGGGCGCCACCGCCGGGGACGCAAGCACCGCACCGAGCCAGACCCAGAGCCAGACCCAGAGCCAGAGCCAGAGCCAGAGCGCTGGCCCGAGTCCCACACAGGGCGAGAGCCCGAGCGCACAGACGCTCGTGGCCTTCACCAGGACCGGCGGCATCGCGGGCGTCAACGACCGCCTCACGGTGGCCCAGGACGGCTCCTACACGATCCAGACCCGCGGCGGCACGAAGACCGGCAAGCTCACCGCCCAGGAGCTGGCCGCGCTCAAGCAGGCCCTGGGAAGCGTCGACTTCACCAAGATCCCCAACGTGAACGCCAACGACGGCACGGTCGCCGACGGCTTCACGTACAGCGTGATCTACAACGGCCGCGAGATCGTGGCGGAGGACGGTGCGGTACCGCCCGCCCTCCAGCCGATCCTCGGCGCGCTAAGCGCGGTCGTGAGCAAGTAGCTTGTCGATCTCCGACAGCTCCCCGTCGGAGATCGTCAGGTGCGAAAGCGCCCCGATGTTCTGCTCCAGCTGGGTCACGCTGCTCGCCCCGATGATGAGCGACGTGACCCGCTGGTCGCGCAGCGCCCACGCCAGCGCCAGCTGCGCCAGGCTCTGACCGCGCCGGCGGGCGATGTCGTCCAGCGCGCGGATGGTGTCCAGCCGCTCACCCGAAATATCCGATTCGTTGAGGAATCGGCTGGTCCGGACCCGCGAGTCCTCCGGAATCCCGTGCAGGTACCGGTCGGTGAGCAGCCCCTGCGCGAGCGGCGAGAACGGGATGCAGCCGACCCCCTCCGACTCCAGCACGTCGAGCAGCGACGCCTCGATCCAGCGGTCGAACATGGAGTACCGCGGCTGGTGGATCAGCAGCGGCGTGCCCAGCGACTTCAGGATGTGCGCCGCCTCCCGGGTCTGCGCCGGGCTGTAGTTCGAGATGCCCACGTAGAGCGCCTTGCCGGAGCGCACCGCCCGGTCCAGGGCGCCCATCGTCTCCTCCAGCGGCGTGTCCGGGTCCGGCCGGTGGGAGTAGAAGATGTCGACGTACTCCAGGCCCATCCGCCGCAGCGACTGGTCGAGCGACGCCGTGAGGTACTTCCGAGAACCCCACTCGCCGTAGGGCCCGGGCCACATGTCGTAACCGGCCTTGGTCGAGATCACCAGCTCGTCCCGGTAGGGACGCAGGTCGTCGGCCAGGATCCGGCCGAAGTTCGACTCCGCGGACCCGGGCGGGGGCCCGTAGTTGTTCGCCAGGTCGAAGTGCGTCACGCCGAGGTCGAAGGCCCGGCGCACGATCGCCCGCTGCGTCTCGTACGACCGGCCGTCGCCGAAGTTGTGCCACAGGCCGAGCGAGATCGCCGGCAGCTTGAGCCCACTCCGCCCGCTGCGCCGGTAGAGCATGTCCTGGTATCGGCCCGAAGCCGCCTCGTACACCACGGACGTGATCCTAAGCCGCGGCCCGCGGGCCGGGAGCGGGAAGGCCGCCTGGTGGTGCGGGGAGCATGCATCGCACCACCAGGCGGGTACTACTCGTCTAGCGGTGCTCCCACCAGGCGCGGGCGGTCACGGCCGCGTAGGCGTCGACGACGCCGAAGCCGTAGAAGCCGTTGAACTCCTTGCCACCCTCGCACAGGGCGTCGAACTCGGCCGGGCGGCCCTCGTTGGTGTAGCTCTGCAGGCGCGGCTCCGGGCAGGCCTTCTCGGCCGCCGTGCTGTACAGCAGGTACTCCACCTTCCAGGGCTCCAGGCCGAAGTCGCGGCCCTTCTTCTCACCGTGGGCGCTGACGATCAGCGCAGCCACACCAGCCGCGTGCGGGGACGCCATCGACGTGCCCTGCAGGTAGGTGTAGTAGCCGCACTGGCCCTTCGCGTTGCACTCCTTGTAGACCAGGCCCTCGCCGGCCGGCGTGATGTTGCCGTCGGCGTCGACCGTGCCCTCCTCCTGCAGCACCTTCTTCGGGTACGTCGAGAGGATCATGTTCTCGTTGGTGCGGTACGTATCCGTGCCGAACCCGTCACGGAACCAGCCGCCCGGTGCCGAGACGCCGATCTGCTCCAGACCGTAGTTGGAGAAGTCCGACTTCTTCAGCGACGGGCCGAGCGACGAGACACCGATGACGAAGGGGCCCTCGGTGGGAAGGTCCCAGCAGGTGCTGTTGTCGATCGGCCGCTCGTAGGCGGCGTCGGCCGGGTAGTCCGGGCTGGAGAAGTCCGTGCGCGGCTTGCCGATGTCCTCGTGGTTGTTGCCCAGCGCGCTCACGAGCGTGACGCCCTTGAAGTGCGCGTAGGTCAGCGCCCGGAACATCGCCCGGATGATGGTGCGCTGCTCCGCCTGCGCGGCCGGGGAGTCGGCCGGGTTGGCGGTGCAGTTGTACAGCCACGGGTCGACGTAGAACGACATGTTGACCACGTCGATGCCGTTGTTCGCGGCGTGGATGAGCGCGTTGACGGTCGGCTCCAGGAAGAAGTACCCGGAGTCCTGGCCGCCCTTGAGCTCGACGAGCGAAACGTTCGGCGCGACACCCGAGATGCCGAAGCCGTTGGCCGCCGCGCCGATCGTGCCGGCGACGTGCGTGCCGTGGCCGCCGTCGTCGGTGCCGACCGGGTCGAGGCAGCTCGCGACCTCACACGGGCCGTCGATGTCGACCATGTCCTTGGCGAAGTTCTTCGACAGCGCCCAGTTGAAGTTCGGGGCGATGTCGGGCTGCGACGCGTCGACGCCGGTGTCCAGGATGCCGACGGTCACGCGCTTGTCGCCCGCGTTGACCTTCCGCGCCTTGTCGGACTTGACCGTCGTGAGGCCCCACAGCTTGTCGTCGAGCGGGTCCATGCCGGCCGTGGTCGGCTTCTTCCCGCCCTTCTTCGCCGCGGCGACCGCCTTCTCCACGTCCACCGGCTGCTGCTTCTTGGGCGCCTTGCCGATCGCCGTGCGGTGCGTCGCGCCGACGAGCTGCCCGGAGGCGGCCGCCTTCTCGACGAAGCCGCTCTGCGCAGCCGTGACGGTGTACATCCCCACCGTCTCGTTGGTCGCGGTGATCGTGCCGCCGGCCTTCTTGATGGCGGCAACGGCGTCAGCCGCCGAGACGTTGTCCGCGGCGACGACCGTGTACTCGGTCGTCGCAACGGGCGCGGCGCTCGCCGGAGACGACAAGCCCGCGCCGGTCACCGTCAATGCGGCCGCGAATGCGACCACACCGGTGAGCCTCTTGTTCAATCCCACATGTCCTCCCTGGTCGAGGGGATGGGGATATCAGACCTGACGACGGCCCTATGGCGGAAGTCATGCAAGGGTTCCGCAACCAAGTCGAGGGTCGGTTCGTCGCACCTGAGGACGACAGTCGTCAGACCATTCGCTCCACCGCGGCCTTTGCCTCCGCCAGGCTCACGCCGGTGACCTGCCGATAGATCTTGATGGCCAGGATCAGGTTGTGCTTGCGCAGCGCGTCGCTGAACTCGGGCGGCAGGTCGCGCGGGACGTCGATCTGCTCGGCGAGCTGCGGGTCGATGCCGAGGTGGCGGTACAGGAAGGCGATCTGGCGCTCGAGGCGAGCGATCCGGGCGATGTCGACGGCGTCCATGGACGGAAACCTAGGTTCAACCGGGGAAAAACAAAGTCGGGGAGCCGCCAGTGGCGACTCCCCGACCATGAACACACCGTCAGGCGATCGGCTCCGCGAACGGGTCCTCGGCCGTGTCGATCGGGATCTCCGCCGCGGCGGCGCGGGCCGCCTGGGCGCCCTTCGAGCTGCGGTCCTCGTCGGTGATGGGGAAGTGGCAGGCGACCGTCTGCCCGGGCAGCAGCTCGCGCAGCTGCGGCTCCTCCGTGGCGCAGAGATCCTGCGCCTTCCAGCACCGGGTGCGGAAGCGGCAGCCGGACGGCGGGTCGATCGGGCTCGGCACGTCGCCGGTCAGCAGGACCCGCTCCCGCTGCGCCTTGTCCCGCCGGTCCGGGTCCGGCACCGGCACCGCGGACAGCAGCGCGAACGTGTACGGGTGCAGCGGTGTCTTGTAGAGCCCGTCCCGGTCGCCGACCTCGACGACCTTGCCGAGGTACATGACCGCGACCCGGTCCGAGATGTGCCGCACCACCGACAGGTCGTGCGCGATGAAGACGTAGGTCAGGTTGAACTCGCGCTGCAGGTCGTCGAGGAGGTTGACGACCTGCGCCTGGATCGACACGTCGAGCGCGGAGACCGGCTCGTCGGCGATGATGAGCTTCGGCTGGAGCGCGAGCGCCCGGGCGATGCCGATGCGCTGGCGCTGGCCGCCGGAGAACTCGTGCGGGTAGCGGTTGTAGTGCTCGGGGTTGAGGCCCACGAGCTCCAGCAGCCGCTGGACCTCACGCTTCTGCCCGTGCGCGGTCTTGATGTTCTGGACCTGCAGCGGCGCCCCGACGATCGAGCCGACCGTGTGGCGCGGGTTCAGCGACGAGTATGGGTCCTGGAAGATCATCTGGACCTCGCGGCGCAGCGGGCGCATCTGCCCCACGCCGAGGTGCGAGATGTCGCGCCCCTCCAGCAGCACCTTGCCGCCGGTGGGCTCCAGGAGCCGGGTCATCAGCCGGCCGGTGGTGGACTTGCCGCAGCCCGACTCGCCGACCAGGCCGAGCGTCTCGCCGGACTTCACCGCGAGGTCGATGCCGTCGACCGCGCGGACCGCGCCGACCTTCCGCTTGAAGAAGGCCCCACGCATGATCGGGAAGTGCTTCTCCAGGCCCTTGACCTCGAGGAGGTTGTCGCCACCCCGCTGTGGTGCCGCCGCGGGCTGGGATTGGGTGCTCGTCGACACTGTCGTGCTCCTCAGAGGGATGGGGCGATGTCCGACTTGAAGATGGCCTGCCGCTCGGCCGGCGGGATGTGGCACGCGACGCCGTGGCCGTCGGTGCCCTCCACCAGGGTCGGCTCGACCGTCTTGCAAGGGATGCCGTTGCGCTCGACGTAGGGGCAGCGCGGGTGGAACGAGCACCCGCTCGGCAGGTTGATGAGCGACGGCGGGTTGCCCTTGATCGGCACCAGCCGGTCGCGCACCTCCCGGTCGACGCGCGGCATCGAGGACAGCAGGCCCCACGCGTAGGGGTGCTCCGGGCGCCGGAAGATCGACTGTGCGTTCGCGTGCTCGACGCACTTCCCGCCGTACATCACCAGGATGTCGTCGGCGACCTCGGCGACGACGCCGAGGTCGTGCGTGATGATGATGACCGCCGAGTTGAACTCCGCCTGCAGGTCGCGGATCAGGTCGAGGATCTGGGCCTGGACCGTCACGTCGAGCGCCGTGGTGGGCTCGTCGGCGATGAGCAGCTGCGGGTTGTTCACCAGCGACATGGCGATCATCGCGCGCTGGCGCATGCCGCCCGAGAACTGGTGCGGGTAGTCGTCGACGCGCTTCTGGGGCTGCGGGATGCCGACCCGGTCGAGCATCTCGATCGCGCGCTTGCGGGCCTCGCCCTTGCTGACCTTGTGGTGCACCCGGTAGGCCTCGATGATCTGCGCGCCGACCGTGTAATACGGGTGCATCGCGGTCAGCGGGTCCTGGAAGATCATCGACATCTTCCGGCCGCGGAGCAGCCGGACCCGCTCGGGGGCGGCGCCGATGAGCTCCTCGCCGTCGAGCCAGACCTCACCGGAGATCTTGGCCGAGCCGCGCCGGTGCAGGCCCAGGATGCCCAGGCTGGTGACGCTCTTGCCGGAGCCGGACTCGCCGACGATGCCGAGGGTCTGGCCGCGCTCCAGCTGGAACGTGAGGCCGTCGACGGCCTTGACCACGCCGTCGTCGGTCTTGAAGTGGATCCGCAGGTCGCGCACGTCGAGGAAGGACTGTGCCGCCGAGGGGTCCGCGCCGGCCGGAACGGGGCCGCCGCTGGTGAGCAGACCGCTGGACATGCTCACTCCTTTCCAGGAAAGCCGTGGACTGATCGGGAACGGGGACGGGGATCGGTCATCCGAGCCGCACCCGAGGGTCGATCACGGCGTAGAGCAGGTCGACGATCATGTTCGCCATGACGATGAAGAAGGCGCCGAACAGGGTCACGCCCAGGATGATCGGCAGGTCCTTCTCGGTCACGGCGTCGATGGACAGCCGTCCGATGCCCGGGAGGCTGAAGACGCTCTCGGTGAGGATGGCGCCGCCCAGCAGGCCGCCGAGGTCGAGACCGAAGATCGTGACGATGGGCGTCAGCACGGACCGCATGGCGTGCTTCGCGATCACGACCCGCTCCTTCAGACCCTTGGCGCGGGCGGTGCGGATGTAGTCCTCGCTGATCGTCTCCAGCATCGTGGCGCGCGTGAGCCGCGTGTAGGTGGCGGCGTAGAGCAGCGCCAGGCTGACCCAGGCGAGGAAGAGCTTGTTGGCCCAGCCGAGCGGGTCGTCGACGAAGTTGATGTACTCGCCGCCCTGGAAGATGGGCCACTGGTGCACGAACAGTGCCTGGAACACCAGGCCGGTGAAGTAGATGGGGAGCGAGACGCCGGCGAGAGCGATGATCATCGCCGCTCGGTCCCAGATGGTGCCGCGTTTCAGGGCGGAGATGACGCCGCCGAGCACGCCGCCGACGAGCCAGATGACGGCGGCGCCGAGGGCGAGCGAGATGGTGACCGGGAGCCGGTCGATGAGCAGCGGCCACACCTCGCGGTCGGTGCGGAAGGAGTAGCCGAAGCAGGGGGCCGAGCAGTGGGTGATCGTCGGGCCGCTGTTGAAGTCGCGGCCGGCGACGATGCCCTTCGCGAAGCGCGCGTACTGGACGTAGATCGGCTTGTCGAGGCCGAGCTTGACACGGGTCGCTTCGACGTCGGCCGGGGTCGCCGTCTTCCCGACGTACATTTCGGCAGGATCGGCCCCGGTCGCCTTCGGGATCAGGAAGAAGATCGCGAACGTGACGATCGAGACGGCCACAAGAAGCAGTGCCGCGGTGACCAGGCGGCGCAGAATGTAGTTGATCACGTGTGCGGCCTGACGCCGGCCGGATTGACGGGGTTCCCGTCGCACCGGCCGGCGCCGTGGCCATCACCTGCCTTCTGAACTCGTGAAGGGCGGGTTACCGGCTTTCAGGCTTGAAGCAGCTCCGGTGAAGCCAGGGGGTCAGGAGACGCCCAGGCTGCCGAAGTCGTACATGCCGTAGTACTTCGTCACGAACACGTTCGTGACCCGCGGGTTGCGGTAGTTGAGGGCCTTGTCGTACACGAACGGCACCATAACGGCCTCGTCCATGACGATCTTGTTGATCTGGCCCCAGATCTCGGCGGCCTTCGCGGCGTCCGTCTCGGCCTTGGCCTTGTCGATCAGGCTGTTGACCTCGGCGTTGTCCAGCTCGGCGTAGTTGTTGTTACCCGACGGGGTGATGCCACGGCCGTCGACCAGCACCTGGAGGAAGCCGTAACCGGTCGGGAAGTCGGCGCCCCAGCCGGCCATCATGAGGCCGTAGCCCTTGGCGTGCGTGTTGGACGGCGCGCCGATGGTCGAGCGGAAGTACAGCGAGGCGTCGGTCGGGTCGAGGCGGGCGTTGATGCCCACGTTCTTCAGCGCGGCCTGCAGCGCCTCGGCCGTCTTCGGCTCCTTGCCCGAGTTACGGGTCGCGATGACCGTGTCGAAGCCGTCCGGCTTGCCGCAGAGCTTCAGCTCTTCCTTGGCCTTGTCGATCTGCGGCTTGCCCGACTTGGTGTTGTACGGGTCCAGGTTCGGGTCGTGGCCACCGATCGTCGGCGGCAGCATGTTGGTGGCGATGTCGCCACCAGCGTCCTCGCCACCACGCGCGGTCTGCATCGTGGTCTTGTCGGTCGCGTACTGCACGGCCTTGCGGCAGTGGATGTTGTCGAACGGCGCGACCTTGGTGTTGATCGAGAAGTAGCGGATGAAGCCCGTGTTCGGGGTGTCCGCGTTCTTCTTCTTGTCGGCGTCGAGCAGGACCTTGGCCTGCGCACCCTGCTGGACACCGGTCTGCGCGACGTCGATGTCAGCGGTGCCGGAGATCAGCTGGTTGTCGATCTCCTCCGGCGCGGTGCCGATGGTCAGCTCGATCGAGTCCGGCAGCGCCTTGCGCACGGTGTCGGTCTTGGCGTCCCAGTTCTCGTTGCGGACCAGGACGGCCTTCTTGCCGGCGTCGTACGACTGGAACTTGTACGGGCCCGACGAGACCGGCTTGTCACCGTACTTGACGCCGGTGTCCTTGTCCTTCGGCACCGGGGCCGAGCCCGGCATCGCCAGCAGGTAGTTGAAGTCCGACAGCGGGTCCTTCAGCGTGAACACGATGGTCTTGTCGTCGGGCGTCTGCACCGACTTCAGGCCCAGCTTGTCCGGGTCGGTGTCCTTGTACGGGCCGGGGTAGTTCTGGCCCTGGTCGAGGACGTCCTTCAGGTACGGCGGGCCACCGGAGAGGATGTCCGTGGCGAAGTTGCGCTCGATGCCGTACTTGATGTCCTTCGAGGTGATCGGCGAGCCGTCCTCGAACTTCAGGCCGTCCTTCAGCGTGAAGGTGTACTTCTTGCCGCCGTCCTCGATCTTCGGGAGGTCGGTGGCGAGGTCGCCGACGAGCTTCAGGCCGTCGTCACCGGGCTTGGCCTCGTTGGTGAGCAGCGTGCGGGCGTAGTAGCCCTTGCTGAAGTTCCACACCCAGGCGTAGTAGGCGCGAGCGCCGTCCCACGAGTCCGGGTCGTCGTGGGACTGGAGCTTGAGGGTGCCACCCTTCTTGTCGGAAGGGTTCACGACGCCCTTGGTGGCGGCGTTGAAGCCGGTCTCACCCTTGGTCTCGGTGGTCGTGGGCTTGTCCTCGCCGCCTGACCCACAGGCGGACAACACCAGGGCGATAGCGGTCGAACCCGCCACCAGCGCCCCTGTCCTCATTCTCACTGGGTTTCCCTCCTTGTTTGGCGCGACCCGCCGAGGGACGGGCCGTCCGAGCTGTGCTTGTGGTGCTGCTGTGCGAGTGAAGTTCGGGAATGGCGCACAGGGTTCGACCAGGCTGCGGGGGCGGGGCCGGACGACGTGCGGGGGTGGACGAGGTAAGGCCCGAAGGCCTACCGGCTAGCGGTTGGCCTTCGGGTCGAGCGCGTCGCGCAGGCCGTCGCCGAAGAGGTTGAAGGCGAGGACCATGAGGAAGATGGCGATGCCCGGGACGAACATGTACATCGGGTCGTACTCGTAGAAGTTCACGGCGTCGGAGAGCAGGCGGCCCCACGAGGGAGTGGGCGGGAGCACGCCGACACCGAGGAACGACAACGCGGCCTCGAAGAGAATGTTGCTCGGGATGATCAGGGTCGCGTAGACCAGGATCGGCGCCACGAGGTTCGGCAGCAGCTCGCGGAAGAGGATCCGCGTCGAGCCGGCGCCGATGCTGCGGGCGGCCTCGACGAACTCGCGTTCTCGGAGGGAGAGGGTCTGGCCGCGGACGATGCGTCCGATGTAGGGCCAGCTGAAGAACGCGATGACGCCGATGACGACGCCGATGCGCCAGCCGGTGCTCGGCGGCACGACCGAGATCAGGGCGATCGAGAACAGCAGGTACGGGAAGGCCAGGATCAGGTCCATCAGGCGGCTGATGCCGCTGTCGACGATCCCGCCGAAGTAGCCGGCGACGACGCCCAGCACCACGCCGAGGAGCACCGCGACGATGGTGGCCGAGAGCGCCACCAGCAGCGACACCCGCGCGCCGTAGATGATCTGGGAGAACAGGTCGCGGCCGGTGACCGGCTGGACGCCGAGCAGGAACTCCCTGCTGATGCCGCCCCAGGTGCCGGGGGTCGGAATGCCGCCCAGCGAGGGGTCGATCTTGTCCTGGTGGAAGTCGTTGACCGGGTGACCGAACGCCTTGTTCAGCAGCGGGGCGAATACGGCGATCAGCACCAGGAAGACGATGAATCCGGCACCGAACAGCGCGACCTTGTCGCGCTTGAGGCGGGTCCAGGCGATCTGGCCGAGCGAACGACCCTCGATCGCCTTCGCGGGAACACCGGACGGTGTGGCGGTCGCCTCTTCGACACTCGGCACCTGCTCGTCGCTCTTGGACGTGACGGGTCCCATAGTCATGGGCGTGGTGCCCCTCTCCCCGGCCGCCTGCCCGTCTACAAAGCCCGCCAGCGATGGCCGGCGCAGCATGGAACGGCGCGTCGGCCAGACCGGGGCCCGTGGCAGTCAGCAGCCGATCGGCTGTGTCTTCGTGGACTCCTGGTGCCCCATCCGCAGGTTCGGTCCACGGGCAGAGCGTGCACGAAGCCGACTTGGTGGTGTCGCCTTCGTTGGAGGAACCCTGTCTCCCGTTCGGCCGATCGTCAAGGGTCACCCCCCGTCCTGTAACCAAGTCCACGCCGCGCCGTGATGAGGGCGTGATCCAAGCTCAGCGACTTTTGGATCAAAAGCCACCGAAGGGGATGAAATATCGCAAGATCGTAACGATGTGATCACGCTCCGTGGCGGAAATGCCCGTCGAAGACTGGCGAGAACGGGCTATCCAGGACGATCATTGATCGTTTCACACTTAACAGTACGGCCCGGACAGCGTCATGGTGACACAGCGTACTCAAACATTGAAGTCGATCACAACTGGCGCGTGATCCGAGGGGCCTTTGCCCTTCCGCGCCTCGCGGTCGATGTACGCGCTCGTGACCGCGTCCGCTATCGACGGGCTCGCGTAGACCAGATCGATCCGCATGCCCTTGTCCTGATGGAACATGCCTGCCCGGTAATCCCAGTACGTGAATGGGTTGGGGCCTTTCATCGGTTTCGGCACGATGTCGGCCAGCCCGGTGTCCCGCAGGGCGGCGAGCGCGTCGCGCTCCGGCTTGGTGACGTGGGTGGCGCCCACGAATGCGGCCGGGTCGAAGACGTCGGAGTCGGCCGGCGCGACGTTGAAGTCGCCGCAGACGGCGACCGGCGGCCCGGCGGCGAGGTCGGCCGCCAGCGCGACGCGCAGCGCCTCGAGCCAGGTGAGCTTGTACCCGTAGTGCGCCGACTCCGGGGTGCGGCCGTTCGGCACGTAGACCGACCAGACCCGCACGCCGCCGCAGACCGCCGACACGGCCCGGGCCTCCCGGCGCGGCTCGTCGAACAGCGCCTCAGCGGCTTCATCGGAACCACCCGGCTCGCCGGCCCAGCCGGGGTCGCCGTCGAAGCCGCGCCGGACGTCGTCGAGGCCGACCCGGGACAGCAGGGCGACGCCGTTCCACCGGCCCTCGCCGTGGTGAGCCACCGTGTACCCCAGCTCGCCCACCTCGGCGGCCGGGAACGCGTCGGCGGCGACCTTGGTCTCCTGCACGCAGAGGACGTCGGGGCGGGCCTGTGGAAGCCACTCCAGCAGGCGGGGCAGCCGGGCCTTCACGGAGTTCACGTTCCAGGTGGCAAGTCTCACGACTGCCACAATGCCACAGGGCCCTTTATGCGGAGTCGCGCTTCACCAGCTCGGTGGGGAGCAGCAGGACGGGCTCGATCTGCTCGCCGGCCGCCATCCGCAGCACCTGGCGGGCGGCCATGCGGCCCAGGTCGGTGATCGGCTGGCGGACCGTGGTGAGCGGCGGCTCGGTGTCGCGGGCGAAGTCCATGTCGTCGAAGCCGACCACGGCCACGTCGTCGGGCACCCGGCGGCCCGCCTGGCGCAGCGAGCGCAGCGCACCGTCGGCCATCGCGTCGGAGGCGGCGAAGACCGCGTCGAGGGTCGGGTCGTCCTCCAGCAGCTGGGTCATCGCCAGCGCGCCGGACTGCCGGGTGAAGTCGCCGACCGCGACCAGCGAGCGCCGGCTGGCGTCGTGCATGGCCGAGCGGTACCCCTTGAGGCGGTCGATGCCGGCGCTCATGTCCTGCGGCCCGGAGATCGTGGCGATCCGCCGCCGGCCGGTGTCGAGCAGCAGGTTGACCGCGGCCCGGGCGGCGGCCTCGTTGTCGACGTCGACGTAGGGCACCGACGACTGGATGAGCAGCCGGCCGTTGCACACCACCGGCACGCCGGCCCGGCTGAGCCGCTCGGGCAGCGGGTCGGCGCCGTGCATGGAGAAGATGATCGCGCCGTCGACGTGGCCGCCGGTCGCGTAGCGCTCGACCCGGTCGTGGCTGGGCCCGGACGGGCCGACCATCATCAGCACCAGCTGCTTGTCGACCGCCTCCAGCTCCAGGCTCACGCCGCGGATGATGCTGGAGAAGAAGGGGTCGTCCGAGAAGACCCGGCTGGCCGTCTCGGAGGCGACGAGCGCGATCGAGTCGGTGCGCTGGGTCACCAGGCTGCGTGCGGCCTGGTTGGGCACGTAGCCGAGGGCCTCCACCGCGCTGAGCACCTTGTCGCGGATGTGCGGCGCGACCGAGGTCGACCCGTTGACCACGCGGGACGCGGTGGCACGAGAGACCCCGGCGCGCTGCGCCACGTTCTCGAGCGTGGGCCGGTCCCGACCCGACATCACCATTCCGACATCCCCCATATCCATCTGCCGGACCATCATGACGTACGCCCGCCGATGTGGTGCGCACAAAAAGAGACGGGTGGTGGAGCAGCCCGCTCCACCACCCGTCGCACCCTCACACCGGTGACACCCTGGTCACGATTTCGCCGGTCACGATCCGCCGGTCCCAAGCCTGGTTCACCCTGGGGTGTTTCGGCCGGAGAGCGCTCTCAAGACTCGATTCATCCTGGCGTTCGACAAGCTCAATGTCAATCGCAGAATCGTCTGAGAGCGCTCTCCGGAATATGTTGTCGGAAACACCGAATCGCTATGCGGCCAGGCGCCGCTGACACGCCTCCACATGGGCCGCGACGATCGCCGTGGACGACGAGCGCACGCAGGCATCCGCCCCCGCCTCGAGCACGTTGACGACCTCCTGGTGGTCGCTGTACGGGTTGAGGACGGCCACCACCGCGGCAGCCGGGTGGCGCAGGCAGGCGGCGGTCACCGCGCGCGGCCCGGGGTCGTCCAGCACCACGATGTCCGGTTCGCGGACGCCACCGTCGTCCAGCTCTGCCCGTTGGACGACCAGCCAGTCGCCGGGCAGGTGCCTGGGCAGGTCGGACAGCCGGCTGGTGCCGGTCACGACCAGGACGGTCACGCGGTCGAGCATCAGGGCGGTGCGCTGGGGGAGGGTCGCGATGTTCATGTCTTCAGTTATGCCGCCCGGGACTGGTACCGCCCTCCGTGGCGCCTGCGAAAATCCTGGAAGCGACGGAGGGAGCCGCGGTGATCGTCTGGATCAACGGGCCGTTCGGTGTCGGCAAGGCGACGGTCACCGCCGAGCTGTGCCGCCGGCTGCCGAAGGCCCGGGCGTTCGACGCCGAGCGCGTCGGGTGGGTGCTCAAGCGCGCCGCCGGGCTGCTCAGCCACGGCGACCACCAGGATCTGCCCGCGTGGCGGACGGCCACCGTGGCCGCGGCCGCCTGGCAGGCCCGCGGCGCCGACCCGTTGCTCGTGCCGATGACGGTGCTGCGGCGGCGGTACCTCGACGAGCTGCTCGGCGGCCTGCGCGCCCGCGGCCACCGGGTCCACCACGTCCTGCTCGACGCCTCGGCCCCGGTGCTCGTCGAGCGGATCGAGGCCGACGAGGAGCCCGGCCCGCACGGCTGGGACCTGGACCACGTCGGCACCTACCTGGTCGCCCGGCACGACCTGCGCGGCGCCGGCGCGGTCGTCGAGACCGACGACCTCGAGCCCGCGGAGGTCGCCGATCACGTCGGTGCGCTGATTGCCGAATGGAGCGAAACCCCGAATTGACCGGGCGGGCACGGTAGCCCGCCGCCCGGCTTCGCCCAGCACGTGCTCGCCGAGATGCTCGTCGACACGTGCGTGCTCAGCCGGGCGGGGGAGCAGCTCACCTGGGCCGCCTGGGACGCGCCGGCCCGTGAGGTCGGCGCGCCCGGACGTCACCGCGCATACACCTCCAGCTCCCACAGGGAGTAGCCCCAGTCGGTGGCCCGGTCGACCCCGGCCATCCGCACGTAGCGGGCGGTCACCGGGGCGAACACCACGCTGTCGGTGCCGCCGTTGCCGGCGTCGACGGTGGACACGGCGGTCCAGGAGCTCCCGTTCGAGGAGACCTCGATGCGGTACCGCGACCCGTACGCCGCCTCCCAGCGCAGGATGACCCGGCGCACCGTGCGGGCCGACCCGAGGTCGACGGTGATCGACTGGTTGTCGGTCCACCAGCTGCTCCACCGCGTGGTCGGGTCGCCGTCGACGGCCGCTCCGGCGGAGTAGCCGATGAACGTGCCGTTGGCCGAGACGCTGCGGCCCTGGGCCAGGTTCGCGATGCTGTCGCCGCGCCGGGCCGGGAAGGAGACGGCCTGCTGGTACGTCGGCCGGTTCTGCCACGAGATCTTGTCGTGCGTGATCCCGCCGAGCGGCGACTGGATGATCGTGTCCGCGCACCACTGGTCGCCGGCGGCGCAGTCCTCGTCGCCGGGGTAGGTCGTGGTCGCGGGCTGCGCCGCGGCCGCCGCGAGGCTGGTGGTGAGCACCTGCCGGCAGGCGGCGAGGTCGCCGCCGCCGCAGTACGTGCGGCCGAGGCCGCTGCGCACCGGGTCGCCGAGGACCGCGCGCAGATCCTTGTCGAGGTAGCCCCACCAGCCGTACTGGAAGGCCGAGCCCTTGTGGCGCTGGCTCTGGTTCAGCGAGCCGGCGCTGGTCGGGCCGGTGTACCCCGAGGGCGACTCGTCGATCTGCAGCGCCCCCGTCAGCGCGGCGTAGACGTCGTCGCCCAGCCCCGGCCGGAAGGTGGCGTCGACCAGCCGCGGCCACCAGGCGTCGAAGATCCGGATCGCGTCCGCGTGGAGGTACACATGGGAACCCGGCGCCGTCTCGACCCGCCTGGCTCCGGCGGCCTGCCACGCCGCCAGCTTCGCGACGTCGGGACTGCCGGTGCTGCCGAGGATCCGCAGCAGCTCCGGCAGCAGGGCCTCGGCCCGCAGGTCGGTGACGGCGGCGTCCTCCACGAGCCGCACCACGCCGGCCCGGTCGAGCTTGGCGTTGTTCGCCAGGGCCGCGCGCACCCGCCGGTCCAGCAGGTCGGCGCGGTGCACGGCGCCGAAGCTGAAGTTGCCGTCGGCCGCGCTGAACCCGGCCGCCTGCTTGTTGTTCCAGCTGACGAAGTAGTCCTGCCCGGTCGACTGCGGGTGCTGGGCGACCGGCGCGTAGTCGGCGGTGTTCGTGTCGGGGTTCCAGCCCGACCACTCGTAGGCGGCCTCCGCCTTCGTCGGCAGGTTCGGGTTCGCCCCGGCCTTGCGCACCGGGTTGCTGCCGGAGTTGAAGTACCCGGTCTCGGCCGCGTTCACGTAGAACCAGTTGAACGCGTAGCCCACGTCGGAGGCCGCGGTGACGAACGCGGACGCCGAGCCCATCGCGGCCGGGTCGTTGAACGCCTGGAACCCGATCGCCGAGTCGGCCTCGTGCCGGTAGGTGGAGCGCAGCTGGGTGAACGCCACCGGCTGCCCGCCGACGGTGCCGCGCCAGGCGACCAGGCCGTACTTCGTCCGGAACGTGGTCAGCTGGTACGACCCGGCGGGCGTGGAGTCCGCGACCGTCGGGGTCCACGCGTTGGTCCGGGTGAGCTTCTCCATCGGCGTGCACGCGCCGCGGAACAGGTAGGCCTCCGACGCGCGGGTCGCCGGGGAACCGTCGACGTTGCACAGCGGCACCGCGTAGGTGTCGGTGATGTCCTGCTCGGCCGAGGTGGCGCTCCACGCGTAGTCCTGGCCGCGGCCGAGCAGCACGTAGAGGTTCAGGCCGGCGAACGCCACGCCGTGCGCGCTGATGCCCGGGCCCTGCAGCTCCTGGAGCATGAGCAGCTGCGGGGAGAAGTAGCCGGTCTGCGGCCCGAAGACGGCGATCGGGTTGCCCGTCGCCGAGTGGGCGGCGTCGACCACGACCGCGTTGGACATGCCGCGCCGGGTGGCCGCGCCCGGTGCCAGGCCGGCGGTGGTCGTCGCGGAGCCGGACGGGCTGAACACCACCGGCTGCGCGGTGACGCTGCCCTGGTCGGGCAGGGCGACGCCGGCCGCGTCCGGGTCGGCGGCGCCGTACGGGAAGGTCTGCCCGGCGTGCAGGGTGAGCGTCGCCTCCTCGTCGTTCTGCGACCGGAAGGCGGTCCACAGGCGGTCGCCCTCGACGGCGCCGTAGCGGGCCCGCGCGGTGACCCGCACCAGCGCCGACTCGACCTCGCCGCCCCCGCCGCCGCCGAACAGGCCGCCGACGACCCCGGCGATCGCGATGAGGTCGGTCAGCTGGAACGGCTCCGGCCCGCCCGCGTTGGTGATCGCGTCGAGGTGACCGGTCAGC
This sequence comes from Dactylosporangium sp. NPDC005572, assembly GCF_040605515.1. Lineage (NCBI taxonomy): Bacteria > Bacillati > Actinomycetota > Actinomycetes > Micromonosporales > Micromonosporaceae > Dactylosporangium > Dactylosporangium sp. NPDC005572. The sequence continues at coordinate 222,278 of NZ_JBEXCY010000002.1, forward strand.
ACGTACTCGCCGGGGCAGTTGCGGCCGGACATGCAGGCCGCGATGTAGGCGTTGATGCCGGCGATGTACTGCTGCACGTCCGCATAGAGCTGCGCGCCCCGCGGGCCCTTCGACTGCAGCGCGGCGACCTGCGCCTGGAGGTCGGCCTCGGTGTACGGGGCGTTGCGCCAGATCGACTGCTCCAGCTCGCGGTTGCCGGGCGCGCCGCCGGCGAACGGCGTGAGCTGCCCGCGGCCGACCCGCCGCAGCAGGTCCATGACGAACAGCCGGTCCTCGGCCCCGGCGTAGCCGGCGCCGAACATGGTGCCGGCCCGCGTCGTGCCGGTCACGTGCGGTACGCCCAGGGTCTTGTCCCGCACGATCGTCACGTCGGCGCGCGGGCTGTAGCTGCGCTCGACCTGGCCGGCGGGGACCCCGAACGAGGCGTCGTTGTAGAAGCGGTCGATCTGCTCGGTGGTGAGGCCGGTGTACGCGGAGACGAGGTTCGCGTACTTGCCGAGCTGGTCGGCGGAGTGCGCCGGCCGGAACCCGAGGGCCTGGTGGGCCAGGATGTCGACGAGCGTGGCGTTGCCGTTCTGGCCGGGCGGCAGGATGTCGTCGCACTCGTCGAGGCAGTAGTCGGTCGGCGCCAGGACGGCTGCCTGTACCGGGGCGGGCAGCGCCACGAGGACGCCGGCGGTGAGCAGGAGCGCCGTCAGGGCGCGTTTGACTACGGATCGGGACATGGCGGATCCCTTCCGGGGGTGGCGAGCCAACGTGAAAGTGACTCGGATTACCGGATGGTAACAACGACACGTATCGCTGAATAGAGGTTCAGGAGTGCCTGATGTGGCGCCTGGACTAGGCTTCCGACGTGCTCGTGGTCCATGCGCTCTGGGCAGACGCCCGGCTCTGCCTCTGGGCCGAGGACGGGACGATCCCGGCGGCGCCGACCCGCTCGCGGGTCCACCCGTTCGCCGTCCGGGGGCTGAACCTCGACGGCGACGCCGGCGCGCCCGCGGTACGCACCCTCCGGCTGCCGACCCGCGGTGGCGTGCCCGAGCCGTCGCCGTCCGTGGCCGCGTCGCCGCCGGCCGGCCGGCTGGAGCTGCGCGACTGGGACGTGGAGACGGTCGCCTACGCGCCGGACGACGCGGTCGGGCTGCTGCGCTCGCTCGGCGGGCTGGCCGGCGACGACCTGGTGCTGGGCGAGACCACCCGCTGGTTCGCCACCGTCGCAACCTTCGCCGCCGGCCTGGTCGCCCGCGGACGCCTGCTGCCCGGCCTGGTCGGCGACGAGGCCCGCTGGCTGCCGGTGCTGACCGGCCGCGACGCGGCCTACACCCGTCAGCTCGCGCTCGCCCTCCCGCAGGCCGCCCTCGACGGCGACCGCCCGCGGGCCCGGGTGCTGACCGAGGTGCTCGACCTGTTCGTCGACGCGGCTGCCCGCGACGCGCTGCCCGCCCCGCGTCATCAGGTGCCCGGCACCGCCGGTGCCTGGGTCGCCCGGCTCACCGGCCGGAACCGGAAGGTCCGCGGCGACCTCGCCGTCCTGCGCGCCGAGCTCGCCGCCTGGCAGCGCGACGCGGTCGGCGGCGCGGTCCGGGCCTGTTTCCGGCTCGTCGAACCGGCCGAGGACCTGTTCGAAAATCCGGACACCGCGCCGTGGCGGCTGGAGTTCGCGCTCCAGGCCGCCGACGAGCCCAGCCTCGTCGTCGGCGCCGACCGGGTCTGGCGCTCGCGCGGCGCGCTGACCGACCTCCAGGGGCACATCCCCGCACCCCAGGAGACGCTGCTGGCCGAGCTGGGCCGGGCCAGCCGCCTGTACCCGGCGATCGAGGACGCCCTGCGCACCGCCCGCCCGGCCGAGCTGGAGCTCGACGCGGCCGGCGCCCACCGGATGCTCAGCGAGTACGCGCCGCTGCTGGCCGCCGCCGGCTTCGGCCTGCTGCTGCCCGGCTGGTGGCGCAAGGCGTCGGCCCGGCTCGGGCTGAAGCTCACCGCACGGTCCTCGACGGCCACCGCACCGGGCACGGTCGACACCGGCAGCGCGCTCGGCCTCGCCGCCGTCGTCGACTACCGCTGGGACCTGGCGATCGGCGACGAGCCGCTCACCCAGGACGAGCTGCGCCGCCTCACCGATCTCAAGGCACCGCTGGTCAACCTGCGCGGCCAGTGGGTCGAGCTGGACCCGCGGCGCCTCGCGGCCGGCCTGGAGATCCTGCGACAGCGGGCCGAACAGACCGAGCTCACCGTCGCCGACCTGCTGCACCTCGCCGGCGGGGCCGACGAGGGCCCGGGCGGCCTGCCGGTCACCGGCATCACCGCCGACGGCTGGCTCGGCGACCTGCTGTCGGGGGAGACGGAGCTGCGCATCGGCCACCTCGACGTGCCCGACGGGTTCGCCGGCGAGCTCCGTCCGTACCAGCAACGCGGGCTCAACTGGCTCGGCTTCCTCGAACACGCCGGCCTCGGCGGCATCCTGGCCGACGACATGGGCCTGGGCAAGACCGTCCAGCTGCTCGCCCTCATCGCCGGCAAGTCGCCCGGCCCGACCCTGCTCGTCTGCCCGATGTCGCTGGTCGGCAACTGGCAGCGGGAGGCCGCCAAGTTCGCGCCCGGGCTGCGCGTGCACGTCCACCACGGCGCCGAGCGGGCCCGCGGCGCGGCGTTCCGGGCCGCGGTCGCCGAGTCCGACCTGGTCATCACCACCTACTCGATCGCCGCCCGCGACGCGGCCGCGCTCAAGGCGCTGCGCTGGCACCGGCTCGTCCTCGACGAGGCGCAGGCGGTGAAGAACGCGGCGACGAAGCAGTCGGTCGCGGTCCGGCAGCTGCCGGCGCGCCACCGCGTCGCGGTCACCGGCACGCCCGTCGAGAACCGGCTGGCCGACCTGTGGTCGATCATGGACTTCGCCAACCCGGGCCTGCTCGGCACCGCGACGAAGTTCCGGGAGCGCTTCGCCGAGCCGGTCGAGCGGTTCGGCGACGAGGAGGCGGCGGCCCGCCTGCGCCGGATCACCCAGCCGTTCGTGCTCCGGCGGGTCAAGACCGACAAGGGCATCATCGCCGACCTGCCGGAGAAGCTGGAGATGGACGTCCTGTGCAACCTGACGCGGGAGCAGGCGTCGCTGTACCAGGCCGTCGTCGACGACATGCTGGCCCGGATCGAGCGCAGCGAGGGCATCGAGCGCCGCGGCCTGGTGCTGGCCACCATGACCCGGCTCAAGCAGGTGTGCAACCACCCGGCGCAGGCGCTGCGCGACGGCAGCCGCCTCGCCGGCCGCAGCGGCAAGCTGGCCCGGCTGGAGGAGATCCTCGACGAGGTGCTCGCGGCCGGTGAGCGGGCGCTGATCTTCACGCAGTACGCGGAGTTCGGCGGCATGCTGCGGGCCCACCTGTCGGCCCGGTTCGGCCGCGAGGTCGCGTTCCTGCACGGCGGCCTGCCGAAGGCGTCCCGCGACGCGCTCGTCGCCCGGTTCCAGTCGGCCGACCCGGCCGCGCCGCCGCTGTTCGTGCTGTCGCTGAAGGCGGGCGGCACCGGCCTGACGCTGACCGCCGCCAACCACGTCGTGCACGTCGACCGCTGGTGGAACCCGGCCGTCGAGGACCAGGCCACCGACCGCGCCTTCCGGATCGGCCAGCGCCGGGCGGTCCAGGTGCGCAAGTTCGTCACGGCGGGCACGGTCGAGGAGAAGATCGCGGCCATGATCCACGACAAGCGCGGCCTGGCCGCCCGCATCGTGGGCGCCGGCGAGCAGTGGCTCACCGAGCTGTCCACCACGGAGCTGCGCTCGCTGCTGGCCCTCGAACCGGGCGCCGTGGTGGAGTGACGGATAGACTGCGTCGGTGTTCGTGATCACGCTGAGCTATGTCGCCGACCTCGACCGCATCGACGAGGCCATGGACGACCACCGCAAGTGGGTCGACGGGCAGTTCGAGGACGGCGTGTTCGTCGCCTCGGGCGCGATGGTGCCGCGCACCGGCGGGGTGATCCTGGCCGCCGGCCTGGAGCGGCCCGAGCTGGAGGCCCGCCTGGCGCTCGACCCGTTCCAGCAGAAGGGTCTCGCGGAGTACTCGATCGCGGAGTTCGCCGCCCGCCGCGTCGCGCCCGGCCTGGAGCGGCTGCAGGCGTGACCGGTTCCGGAGCGAAGCGGAGGAGGCCGGTCACCATGGGCTCAGTCCGCTGGGAGCGCGGCCGGAGCGAAGCGGAGGGCGCGTGACCAGGCCGGACCATTGGGGCAGCCGAACGATCCGGGTCGAGGGCGGCATCCGCGCCCGCAGCACCCGCGGGGAGATCGGCTCGACCTGGTGGTCCAAGCGGTTCCTGGCCGTCCTGGAGTCCTTCGCGCTGGGCACCCGGCTGACCCGCGGGCGCAACTACGCCCGCGCCGGCCAGGTGCTCAGCCTCGACGTCGAGCCCGGCACGGTCACCGCGACCGTGCAGGGGTCCCGCCCCCAGCCGTACGCGGTGCGCGTCGGCCTCGCCGAGCTGACCCCCGCCGAATGGGACCGGGTCGAGACGGCGCTGGCCGGCGAGGCGCTGGGCGCCGCGAAGCTGCTGGCGGGGGAGCTGCCGCCGGACGTCGAGGAGGTGTTCGCCGCGGCCGACGCCCCACTGTTCCCGGCCCGCTTCACCGACCTCGCGATGCGCTGCTCGTGCCCCGACGCCGCGGTGCCGTGCAAGCACCTCGCGGCCACGTTCTACCTGCTGGCCGAGCGCTTCGACACCGACCCGTTCCTGATCCTGCGCTGGCGCGGCCGCTCCCGCGACGCCCTCCTGGCGAACCTGCGCGCCCTCCGCTCGGCCGGTGTCGAGGCCGACGTCGAGGCCGGTGCCGAGGGCGACGTCGAGGCCGGCGCCGGTGTCGAGGCCGGTGTCGAGGCCCGGCCGGGGAAGCAACGCGCGCCGGAGGGCGCCCCGTCAGCCGCGGCGGCGCCGGAGCCCACCGGCACGGCGCGGGCGCTCGACGGCCTCACCGAGCCGGACGTGGAGCCGGAGCGCTTCTGGCTGCCCCCGGTCCCGGTCACCGAGCCCGAGCCGGCCCTGGCCACCGACCGTGACCTCCTGCTGCGCCAGCTCCCCACCCCGCCTCCGGCTCTGGGCGGCGCCGACCTGCGGCGCGTGCTCCGCGACTGGTACCGCTAAGACCCGCGCACCCTCCGCGCCGCAGCCACGGTGGTGAGCGTGGGCGCGGGCGGTGGGTGCGGGGTGCTGGGCGGTGCGAACCGGGGGCGGTGCGGGCGTCAGACCGGGAGCGGCTTCGTGCCCAGGCCTTTCAGCGACGCCTTCAGCTTGCTCTTCGACGAGACGTTGAGGAAGCAGTGCGCGACCCGGTCGCCGAGCTTCCACTGGTTCGCGGTCAGCCCGGTCCAGAACGTGTAGATGTCGCCGCGCTCGTACAGCTGGAGCTGCGAGATGCCCAGGAACGTCGCGATCTTGCCGTAGCAGCCGTCGCTCGCCAGCTCGTTCAGGCGCTTCGCGTCCGGGTAGGCGCCCGCCGCCGCGGTCCACGTGCCGACGAACTCGGTGTCGTGCGGCTCGGTGCAGCCGACCGGTGTGACGGCCTCGACCGTGCGGTAGAAGCCCTCCGGCGAGACGTCGCCGCCGTCCAGCCGCACGCAGGTGAGCGCGAGCGGCTTCGGATCCTTCAGGCCGTCCTTGAGGCTGCCGGTGCGCGCCTTGGGTGCGAACAGATCGTCCTCGGCCTCGGCCAGCCCGCACACGTACTGCCGGGCCCCGCCCTTCCACGCCGCCTCCTTCGGCAGCGAGAACCAGGGGAACAGCCGCCCGGTGTGCCAGTCGGCGCCCACGTAGGCGGTCGCGGCCTGGCTGCACTCGGCGTAGGCGGCCCGGCTCGGGTCGCTGTCCCAGGCCGGCGGGGCGGCGGCCGCCGCGGTCGGCCCGGTGAACGTGCCGACCAGGACGACCTCGACGGTGTGCTCCTGCGCGCAGTCGACGGTCGTGACCGGCGCCGCCGACGGCTCGAACGCGCTGATCCCGCCGCCGGTCACGCAGGTGCCGACGGCCGGGATCGCATAGGACGCCGAGGGCTGGGCGGCCCAGCCGTTCACCAGGTCGCCGTCGGTGCCGGCCGGCTTGGCGCAGCCGGCGAGCGCGAGCACCGTCACCAGAATGAGGGCGCGCACGGCGCTCAGCCGTCCCTGGTCGCCGTCGAGCCCGTGCTGCACGCCGCGCCGGGCTCCATGCTGGCCGTCTGCCGGTACTTGCGGATGAAGTCGTCGATGCGGTCGTCGCCGGCCGAGGACACGCGCAGCTGGTAGCCCCAGGCCTGCAGCGACACCGGCGACGACTGCCCCGGGAACGGGCTCATCAGCAGGTAGTCGTTGCCCCGCACCCGGTCGGCGAGCTGCTCGACCTCCGCCGGGCTCAGGCTCGGCTGGTAGGTGATCCAGACCGCGCCGTGCTCCAGGCTGTGCACGGCGTTGCCGCTGTCGATGGGCTCGGAGTACACGTCGCCCTTGCACTGCTGCCACACCTGGTGGTGCGGGCCGCCGGCGGGCGGGGTCATCGGGTAGTCGATCTGCTCTTCCTGCGGCCGGTGGTCCTGGGAGAGCCACTCCGGGTGCTCGGTGCGGTAGTCGATGACGCCGGGGATGGCGTCGTCGCCCGACCCGGGCAGGATCGGGCCGTCGTCGCGGAGGAACCAGAACACGCCGGCGATCCCGGCCACGCACATGAGCGCCAGCACGCCGGCCACGGTGGCGACCGCGATCACGACGCGCCGGTCACCGCCGCCCGCCGGCGCCGGTGGCGGCCCGACCGGCGGCCCCTGATAAGGCCCCTGATTGGGCTCTTGATGCGGAGCCTGGTACTGCGGCGGCGGATACGGGCCCGTCATGCGCCATGACCCTACCGGAATGTCAAACATCCGACGCAATTGCCCGGGGTACCGCAACCGTGGCCAGGGCGGCATGCCCGCACGACCGTCGATGTTAGGGTCGGGCCATGCCGGCCGAGTGTGCGATCGACGACTGTGGCGTGCTGGCGATCGGGCGGTGCCGCGAGTGTGGCCGTGCCTTCTGCATGTCGCACCAGGCCCACAACGAGGTCACCGGCGAGGGGTACGCGGCGCTGTGCCTGCCCTGCCTGGGCCGCCGCCAGCGCCCCCGCGCCACCACCGAGTCGCAGGCCGACCGCGACCGCCGGTGGCTGTCCTCGGGGCAGGCGGCACTCGACCTGTACGCGGCGGGCGTCGCGCCCGTGCCGATCGTCGAGCATCGCTCCCGCTTCGTGCCGTCGCGCCTGGGGCGCCGCCGCGAGGAGATCCACGAGGTCGAGGTCGGCGCGCTCTGGGTGCTCGGGAAGTTCGCCTGGACCGAGATGCAGGAGATCCCGGAGACCCGGGACTGGACCACCGGCCTGCTCGCCCACCCGACCGGCGGCTACCCGGTCTCGATGGTCGCCCGGGCGGTGGCCCGCTGCCGCGTCTCGGAGGGCGTCGCCAAGCTGGTGCGCGACGCCGCCTACGGCGACAGCTGGACCCAGTTGGAGCGCGCCGAGATCCCGAAGATCGTCGCCGTGGTCAAGGAGCTGATCTCGGGGAAGAACTAGCCCAGGGCGCGCAGCGCCTCCAGGTAGCGCGGCGGCGCCAGCGTCGGCGCGTCGCCCCGGAATGCCGCGTCGATCTCGGCATCGCCGGCCAGCCCGCCGGCCGACGCCGTCACCTCGGCGACGAGCGCCTGGACGATCGGCGCGCCGCGCCAGTCCGGGTGCTCGGCCAGCAGGCGCAGCGCGACCAGCGACTCCTCGATCTCCCCGACGCACTCGAAGGGCTTGTGCGCGGTCAGGCCCATCAGCTCGCGGTACCCCTCGAGCTGGGAGAGGTCGGTGAAGATGTCGGTGCCGAAGATCCCGACCAGGCGCTCGCGGCCGGTGAACGGGGCCAGCGCCAGGAACACGAACCGGCACTTGGGGCAGTGGCCGCACCACCGGTCGCTGGCGTCGCGCTGCTTGAACGCCTGGTTGCAGCTGGTGACCACCGCGTCGTAGGTGGTGAACTTCGCGAACAGCGCGGCGATGTGCAGCTCGGACAGCCCGCGCAGGAGCGAGAAGTACGCGTCCTGGAGCCCGGCGTGGGCGAGCAGCGCGTCGCGCAGGTGGGCCTCGGCCGGCAGGCCCTTGGACCACTGGTGGTTGATGTCGCGGCCGAGCCAGCTCAGGTTGGGCACCGAGGCCGAGCTCTCGTTCGACATCACGACCGGGCCCAGGCCGTGCATGAGCGAGGTGGCGACCGCGATCAGCGAGTTGATCGCGGTGACGGGGATGTGCCCGTTGTACGCCCCGGCGGCGTTGAGCTCGCGCATCCGCGGGTCGAGGGACCGCTTGACGGCCCGCACCGGCTGCGGGGAGACGGCCATCACCGACCGGATGATCGCGTTGGGGTTGACCGCGAAGAGGACGGGGTCGAGGCCGCCGTACTGCAGCGCCTCCATGCTGACGATGGAGTCCTTGCCGCCGCCGACCGCGGTGAGCGGCGGCCCGGCCGGGACATGCACCGCGGAGAGCGGAGCGGCGTGCGGCAGCGAAGGCTCGATCGCCAGGTCGAGCACATAGGGGAGGTCGTTGCGGTACGCGAACTCGCCGAGCCCCTCGTGGAACAGCGCGTTCACCCAGGGCAGCGCGCCCTCGGCCAGCGGGGTGCCCAGCTCCACGCGCTTGGGCGCGGCGAGCTTGTAGTACGACGTCGAGGCGGCCACGTAGAGCAGGTCGAGCACGCGGTCGAGCGCCGGGTGGAGCACGCCCGGCGGGCCGAAGTCGACCGTCTCCGTGAGCACCAGGTCACCGAGCGCGTAGTGGAAGCGCGCGACACCGGTCGTGGGGTCGAACTCCCGGCCGGGGAAGCGCAGCGCGTCGGCATCAATCACGGCGCCCATGGTATCCGTCACCGGAACGCGGCCAGCACCTTCGTCATCGGCTCGACAGACGCCGGGCCGGCCAGCCGGACCATCACCTCGCTCACCCCGGCCTCGGTGAGCTGCCGGAACCGCCCGACGTGGTCGGCGACCGTGCCGGCGTTCACCGTGGTCAGGTAGGCCGACCGGCTGCGCCGGCCGCGGCCCAGCTCGACCAGTTCGTCGAGGTGGCGATCGTCGAACCCCACGAGCGCCGACGTCAGGTGGGTGAGCCCGGTCCGCGGGTTGTAGCCGCGCAGCACCTCGGCCTTGCGCCGGACCGTGGCCAGGTCGCCCAGCACGTTGGCCGCGTCGGCGTACGAGGCGGCCAGCCGCAGCGTGCGCCGCTCGCCGTTGCCGCCGACGATGATCGGCACGTGCTCCTGCACCGGCCGCGGGTAGCACATCGCCTCCGGCACGGTGATCGCCCTGCCCTCGAAGCGCGGGCTGAACTTGCCCCACAGCAGCGGCAGCACCCGCAGGGCGTCCTCCAGCAGCGCGTACCGCTCGGCGACGCTCGGGAACGGCCAGCCGTACGCGACGTGCTCCTCCTTGAACCAGCCCAGGCCGAGCCCGCAGACGGCCCGCCCGCCGCTGAGCACGTCGAGCGTCGCCACGATCTTGCCGAGGTGGGCGACGTTGCGGTACGTGACGCCGGTGACCAGCGTGCCCAGCCGGACCCGCGAGGTGCAGGCGGCGATGTAGGCGAGCGTCGTCCAGCTCTCCAGGAAGTCGTCCCAGGCCCGGCCGAGCTGCGGGATCTGCCGGAAGTGGTCCATCACGTAGATCGCGTCGAACCCGGCCTCCTCGGCCTGCGCGGCGGTCGCCCGCACGTCGACGCCGTTGAACTCGCCGAGGTGCAGCCCGAAGCGCAGCCTGGTGGGGTCGTCGGCCTGCCGCCGCGCCGCCGCGGGGGCCTCCACGAAGGCCTCGGGGACGACCCGGACCGGGGTTTCCAGGTGTACCGCCGTGAATCCCTCGGCATCGAGGACCGGACGGGTCCGGGCCCAGGAGCGCAGCTGGGCGGTCAGGGCGGCGGCCGGGATCCGCTTCGTCGCGCGGGCCCGGTTGCGGGCCCGGCACTCCTCCGGCGGGGTGTCGAAGGCGACGGCCACGCACGGCAGCCCGTGCGCCGCGGCCAGCCGGCGCCAGCGCGCCCGGCGGTCGGCGTCGAGCCCCAGCGTGTCGATCACGGTGGTCAGCCGGCGCCCGACCCGCTGCTCGACGACCGTGTCGAGCAGCGCGAACGCGTCGGCACCGGCGGTGACGTCGTCCTCTCCGGCGCCGACCAGCGCGCGCAGCCGGTCGCTGCTCACCACCCGGTCGGCGGTGAAGTGGGCGGCGGCCCAGGTCGACTTCCCGGACGCGCCCGGGCCGACCAGCACCACCACGCACGGGTCGGGGAGCGTCAGCACGCCCCGAGTCTGCCAGAGGAGAGGGCTACGACATCAATGCGTTACAAGACGAGTCTGTTCGCGTAACTGAACTGTCGACAATCGACAGCATGACTTCGACGGCCACCTCCACCGGCATCGCCGCCCTCCGCGCGGCGTACCTGCGCGGTGACCTGACGCCCGCCGAGGTCGCCGACCGGGTCCTCGCGGCGCCCGCGCCGCCGGCCGTGTGGATCAGCCGGGTGCCGGAGGGGGCGCTGCGGGACCGCGCGGCCGAGCTGGGCCGGCGGGATCCGCGGGAGCTCCCGCTGTACGGCATCCCCTTCGCGGTGAAGGACAACATCGACGTCGCCGGCCTGCCCACCACGGCCGCCTGCCCGGCGTTCGCCTACACCCCGTCCCGCTCCGCGCCGGTGGTCGACCGGCTGCTCGCGGCCGGCGCCCTGCTCGTCGGCAAGACCAACCTCGACCAGTTCGCCACGGGCCTGACGGGCTCCCGCTCGCCGTACGGCGCGGTCGAGAGCGTCTTCGGCGGCGGCCTGATCGCCGGTGGGTCGAGCTCCGGCTCGGCCGTCGCGGTGGCGGCCGGCCTGGTCGCGTTCGCCCTCGGCACCGACACCGCCGGCTCGGGCCGGGTGCCCGCCGCGCTCAACGGCATCGTCGGGCTCAAGCCCACCCGCGGCCTGCTCAGCACCGCCGGCGTGGTGCCGGCCTGCCGCTCGCTCGACTGCGTCTCGATCTTCGCGCTGGACGCGGCCGACGCCGCCGCGGTGCTGTCCGTGGCGAGCGGGCCCGCGGCCGACGATCCGTGGAGCCGGGTGCATGAGGCGGCAGCGGTACCGCCGGAAGCCGTGCGCCTCGGTGTGGCCCGCCCGGAGACCCTGGACTTCGACGGCGACCGCGGGCAGGCCGAGCGCTACGTCGAGGGCTGCCTGGCCCTGGCCCGGCGCACGGCGAGCGCCGACCCCGTCGACGTCGGGCCGCTGCTGGAGGCGGGCGGGCTGCTGTACGACGGGCCCTGGGTCGCCGAGCGCCTCGCCGACCTGGAGGACTTCCTGCGCGACCACGGCGCCGACGTGCTGCCGCTGACCCGCGGGATCATCGAGGGCGGCCGCCGGTTCAGCGCGGCCGACGCGTTCCGGGCCCAGCACCGGCTCCAGGAGCTGCGGGCGGCGGCCGCGCGGCTGTTCGAGCGGATCGACGTGCTGGCGCTGCCGACGATCCCGACCACGTTCACGCTCGACGAGATCGCCGCCGAGCCGCTGCGGCGCAACGCGGTCCTCGGGCGGTTCACGCAGTTCGCCAACCTGCTCGACCTGGCCGTCGTGACGGTCCCGAACGGCCACACCCCGGACGGCCGCCCGGCCAGCCTGTCGCTGATCGGCCCGGCGTTCACGGAGCCGACGCTGCTGGGCCTGGCCGGCGCTCCGGTCGCCGCGACCGGCACGGAGATCGCCGTCGTCGGCCACCACCTGCGCGGCGAGGCCCGCAACGGCGAGCTGGTCGCCCTGGGCGGCCGGTTCGTGCGCGCCACCCGGACCGCGCCCTGCTTCCGGCTCTTCTACCTCGCGACCGGCGTGCCCGGACTGGTCCGCGTGGCCGACGGCGGGGTCGCCATCGAGGTCGAGGTGTGGAGCGTGCCGCCGGCCGCCGTCGGTGCGCTGCTCGGCAGCGTCCCGCCGCCGCTGTCGCTCGGGCACGTGTCGCTCGCGGGCGGCGAGCGGGTGACCGGGTTCCTGTGCGAGGCCTACGCGACCGCGGACGGCCTGGACATCAGCGCCAGCGGGGGCTGGCGGGCATTTCGTGCTTTGGAGGCGCGATGACTGCAACGATCGGCCCGGTTGTCGGCGCACGACCGTACGCCTGGCCCTACGACGGCTCCGTGCCGGTGGACCGTACGGCGCTGCTGTGCATCGACTGGCAGACCGACTTCTGCGGGCCGGGCGGCTACGTCGACAGCATGGGTTACGACATCGAACTGACCCGGGCCGGCCTGCCGGCCACCGCGAAGCTGCTCGACCACGTCCGGGGCCTCGGCATGCTGGTCGTCCACACCCGCGAGGGCCACGACCCCGGCCTGTCCGACCTGCCGCCGAACAAGCGCTGGCGCTCGGCACAGATCGGCGCCGAGATCGGCTCAGCCGGCCCGTGCGGGCGGATCCTCATCCGGGGCGAGCCCGGCTGGGAGATCGTCCCCGAGGTCGCGCCCGCCGACGGCGAGCCGATCGTCGACAAGCCCGGCAAGGGCGCCTTCTACGCCACCAACCTCGACCTGGTGCTGCGCACGCACGGCATCACGCACCTGATCCTCACCGGCATCACCACCGACGTCTGCGTGCACACCACGATGCGCGAGGCGAACGACCGGGGTTACGAGTGCCTGATCCTCTCGGACTGCACCGGTGCCACCGACCCCGCCAACCACGCCGCCGCCCTGCACATGGTCACCATGCAGGGCGGGGTCTTCGGCTGCGTCGCCACGTCCGCGGACGTGATCGCCGCCACGGCTTCCTAGGAGCGTCCACTGTGGCCACTCTCGACGCGCTACCCGGCCCCTACACCTTCGACCCCGCGACCACGGCGCTGCTCGTCATCGACATGCAGCGCGACTTCCTCGAACCCGGCGGCTTCGGCGAGACCCTCGGCAACGACGTCGGGCAGCTGCGCCGGACGATCGAGCCGACCGCGGCCCTGCTCGTGGCGTGCCGCGCGGCCGGCCTGCCGGTCATCCACACCCGCGAGGGGCACCTGCCCGACCTGTCCGACTGCCCGCCCGCGAAGCTCAACCGCGGCGACCCCAGCATGCGCATCGGCGCGCCCGGGCCGATGGGGCGGATCCTGATCCGCGGGGAGCACGGGCACGACATCATCGACGAGCTGGCGCCCGCCCCCGGCGAGCCGGTCATCGACAAGCCCGGCAAGGGCGCGTTCTACGCCACCGAGCTCGGCGAGCTGCTGACCGCTCGGGGCATCGTGAGCCTCGTCGTCACCGGCGTCACGACCGAGGTCTGCGTCCACACCACCGTCCGGGAGGCCAACGACCGCGGCTACGAGTGCCTCGTGCTGTCGGACTGCGTCGGCTCGTACTTCCCGGAGTTCCAGGAGACCGGCCTGAAGATGATCGCCGCGCAGGGCGGCATCTTCGGCTGGGTCGCATCGTCCACCGCGTTCATCACCGCTCTCCAGGCTTCGTTACAGAGGACGTGACGACATGGCTTCTTCGACCACCGCCCTGAAGGTCCCGTGGTGGGTCCGCGGCGACACCAACGCGTTCTTCGGCTTCGGCGTCAACGTCCTCGTCAACGTGCTGACGCTGACCTCCCTGTGCCTGTTCGTGGTGAAGCTCAGCGAGCGGGACGTGTTCCACGCGATCCTGCCGGCACTCGGCATCGCCCTCGTCGCCGGCAACGTCTACTACACCTTCCTCGCCCGCCGCCTGGCCCGCCGCGAGAACCGGACCGACGTCACTGCCCTTCCCTACGGGCCGAGCGTCCCGCACATGTTCATCGTGATCTTCGTGATCATGCTGCCGGTGTACCTCAAGACGAACGACGCCACGCTCGCCTGGAAGGCCGGCCTGGCGTGGGCCTTCATCATCGGCGTCATCGTGCTCATCGGCGCCTTCGTCGGCCCCTGGATCCGCCGGTACGCGCCGCGCGCCGCCCTGCTGGGCACGCTCGCCGGCATCTCGATCACGTTCATCTCGATGCTGCCCGCGGCCCGCATGTGGAACCTGGCCTGGGTCGCCCTGCCCGTGTTCGCGCTGCTGCTCATCGGCCTGCTCACCGACACCAAGCTGCCCGGCAACTTCCCGATCGGCCTGGCCGCGCTGCTGCTCGGCACCGCGATCGGCTGGATCGGCGGCGCCATGGACGGCAACGCGGTGAGCGCCGCCGCCGGCGAGATCGGGTTCGCCCTGCCCGGCCTCCACCTGGACCTGCTGTTCTCCGGCCTGTCCGACGTGGCGCCGCTGCTCGCGACCGCGATCCCGCTCGGCGTCTACAACTTCACCGAGGGCATGTCCAACGTGGAGAGCGCGGCCGCGGCCGGCGACAACTACAACCTGCGCTCGGTGCTGCTGGCCGACGGCGCCGGCGCGATCATCGGCGCCGCCCTCGGCTCGCCGTTCCCGCCGGCCGTCTACGTCGGGCATCCCGGCTGGAAGAAGGCCGGCGGCGGCAGCGGCTACTCGATGGCGACCGGCGTGGTCATCGCGGTGCTCTGCTTCCTCGGAATGTTCGGGCTGCTCGGGGCCATCTTCCCGCTACCGGCGATCGTGCCGATCCTGCTGTACATCGGACTGCTCATCGGCGCCCAGGCGTTCCAGTTCAGCCCGAAGGCCCACGCCGCCGCGGTCATCGCGGCCCTCGTACCAAACATCGCCCAGTGGGCGACAAGCCAGATCGACAACTCACTGGCCGCGGCGGGCACGACAGCGGCGACGGTGGGCAACGCGGCCCTGGAGGGCAACGGCGTCGTCTACAACGGCCTGCTGGTCCTGGGCCAGGGCGCCATCCTGGCCGGCCTGGTGTTCGGCTCGATCGTGGCGTTCATCATCGACAAACGCTTCATCCACGCGGCGATCTTCGCGGCCTCGGGCGCGCTGCTGGCCTTCGTGGGCCTCATCCACGGCGAGAAGGTCGACTGGAACGCCAACGGCCCGGTCGCCCTGGGCTACCTGTTCATCGCGGTGGTCTGCGGCCTGTTCGCGCTGACCCGCCCCGAGCCCCGCCCGAAGGAGGCCGACGAGCTCGAACTGGACCGCATGGAGGGCATGGCGGAAGCGCCCACGTCCCCGGCCCCCACGCCGGCCCCGGCGGCGTGACCGTCCGTGGAGATCAACCGGCCGGAGGTCGTCGCCGAGGTCATCCAGTGCTTCCTCGACTACGAGAAGGCGCTGACGGTCAACGACGTACCGGCCCTCACTGAGGCGTTCTGGTCGTCGCCCGAGGTGAGCCGCTTCGGCATCGCGGACCGGCAGGCGGGGGCGGCGGCGCTGGCCGCCTGGCGGGCGGCCCAGCCGCCGCTGCCCCCGGGCCGCCGGCTCTTCGAGACGGTGGTGACCACGTTCGGCGCTGACCTGGCCACGGTGACCACGCTGTTCGACTACCCGGGCTCCTCGGCGCGGCCGGGCCGGCAGTCGCAGACGTGGGTCCGGCTGCCCTCGGGCTGGCGCATCGTGCACGCCCACGTCTCGCACGAATCCTGACCGCTTCCAGCCCGCCGGCGAGGGCGCCCACCGGCAGGGGCGCCCTCGCCGCCGCGCGCTGCATCGCTCCTGATGCATCATCCTTGATGCATCAGATTTGATACATCAGTCTTGATGTATCGTGCGTGATGCATCAGGCGCGATGCGCTTCCCCGGGCCGGCGCGTTGCGCCCCGGCCCGGGGAAGTGGCGTCTGCGCGAGACCTGAGTTGGCCCCACGGCGAGCGTGTCCTCCCGGCGCGGGCGCCCTCGCCGGCGCGCTGCATCGCTCCTGATGCATCGTTCTTGATGCATCGGATCTGATGCATCAATCTTGATGTATCGTGCGTGATGCATCAGGTGCGTCGTGCTTTCGCCCAACGGGGCGTCGCGCCCGGGGGGGCGTCCGTGCGAGCCCAAGGCGGCCTCGCGGCCAGCGCTCTCCGCCGGCCTGGGTGCCCCGTCGCCTGATGCATCAGTCTTGATGTATCAACCTTGATGCATCAAACGTGGTGGGACGCCCGTGCCGGCGGGCGTGCACACGCGGGTCAGTCGCCCGCGAGCCGGCCGCAACCCGCGAGCCGGCCGCAACCCGCGAGCCGGCCGTGCCCGCGAGCCGAGCCCTCGCAGTGAGCGGGCCCGCCGGGTTCGCTCAGTGTGCCGCCGCCATGCGGCCGCGGCCCGAGCCCTGGTGCCCCAGTTGGTAGGCGGCGACCAGGAGCAGGATGCCGCTCACGATCGCGTACAGGCCGATCGCCCACGCGATGACCAGCGCACCCGCCTCCGGGCGCACCATCACGAACAGCCCGGCGACGATGGCGAGCGCGCCGATGAGGGCCAGGGACCAGCCCCCGTGCTGGCGGGTCGCCAGCCACAGGTCGGCCAGGCCGGTGAGCACCGCCCAGACGCCGACCATGATCGCCAGCACGACCGCGGTGATGCCCGGCCACACGATGGCCATGATGCCGACCACCAGGCCGACCACGCCGGCCACCGCGCGGGCGGCCCGCGGCCCGCCGCCGTCGGCGAAGCCGGTCACCGGGTTGGACGGGCCGGGCGCCGGCCGGATCGCGTGCACGAGCTGCTCGATACCGGTGACGATCGCGAAGATGCCGAACAGCAGGGCCAGGGCGATCACCGTGACGCCGGGCCAGATCACCGCGAGGATGCCGAACACGATGGCGAGCACCCCGCGGATGCCCAGCAGCCACGCTTCTCTCTTGAGCATCGAAGTCCTCCTCTGGAAAGTGCATCGGCTTCACGCTCGCCGCAGGCGGTCCTCCAGCTCGTCGATGCGGTCGAGCAGGTCGAGGACCACGCCGACGGCGGCGTAGTTCAGGGGCAGCCCGTCGTGCAGCCGCCGGATGCGGGCGACCGTGTGCAGCTCCCGGGCCGGGAACCAGCGGTTGCCGCGGGCGTCGACGACGGGTTCGATGAGGCCGAGCGTGACCAGCCGGTCGACGAGCTCGGGGTGCAGGCCGGCCGCGGTCGCGAAGCTGTCGAGGGTGAGGTACGTCGGGCGTACCAGCGCGTAGGTCGTCATGGCGTGTCCCTCGTGCCGCGGGGGTCGAACGTCGACGCCGCGGCCAGCTCCTCGAACAGGCGCCGTTCGCGCTTCGACAGCCGCGCCGGTGCCACGATGCGTACCTCGGCGAACAGGTCGCCGGCGACCCCCCGCGGATGCGGCAGGCCCTTCCCGCGCAGCCGCAGCCGCCGCCCCGACGACGACCCGGGCGGCACGTCCACCTGGACGTCGCCGGCGGGCGTGCCGACCGGGACGGCCGCACCGAGCGCGGCCTCCCACGGGCTCACCGGCAGATCGACCATCACGTCGCGGCCCTCCACCTTGTAGCGCGGGTGAGGCGCGAGCCGCGCCACGAGGTACAGGTCGCCGGGCGGCCCGCCCCGCGACCCGGCGGCGCCCTGGCCGGCCAGCCGGATGCGCTGGCCGTCGACGACGCCGGGCGGGATGTTCACGCCGTACTGGCGCGGCCGCCCGGCCGGCCCCGGCAGCGTGATCCGGCGGCGCCCGCCGAGGTAGGCCTGCTCGACGCTGATCGTGAGCTCCGCCTCGGTGTCGACGCCGGGGCTGCCGCCGAAGCCGGTGAACCCGCCGCCGAAGAGGCTGCCGACGAGGTTGTCCAGGTCGAGGTCCACGGTGGCCGGGGGCACGGGCCGGGTCTCCCGGTCGTACCGGCGGCGGTGCGCCGGGTCCGACAGCACGTGGTACGCCTCGGTGATCTCCTTGAACCGGTCCTCCGCCCCGGGTTCCCGGTTCACGTCCGGGTGGTGGCGGCGGGCGAGGGTGCGGTAGGCGTGCTGGATCTCGGCCGGGCCGGCGGTGCGCGGCACGCCGAGCACCGCGTAGTGGTCACGGATGTCAACCGGCATGGACGGACCTCCTGAGGCTGACGCCCGGGGCGCCGCAGCGCCCCGGGCGGGTGTCAACCGGTGCTGAAGTCGGCGTCGATGACGTCCTCAGCGGCAGAGGTGGACTCGGTGGAGGCGGCAGCGGGACTCAGGGCGTAGAGCTGCTGCCGCAGGTCCTCGGTGAGCTGCCGCACCCGTTCCAGCGGCGCCTGCTCCTTCAGCGCCTGCCGGGCCTCCTCGACGAGCATCTGGGCGCGGGCCCGCTGGTGCTCCTGGACCTGCTCGCCGAGCTCGCCGAGGCGCCGCTCGACCTGGTAGGCGGCGCTGTCCAGCTCGTTGCGGGCGTCGATGGCGCGGCGCGCCTCGGCGTCCTGCGTGCGGTACTGCTCGGCCTCCCGGACCAGCCGGTCGACCTCGCTCGTGTCGAGCGTGCCGCTCTCCGTGATGGTGATCTTCTGCTCGGCGTTGGTGTCCTTGTCCTTCGCCGAGACGTTGAGGATGCCGTTGGCGTCGATGTCGTACGTGACCTCGATCTGCGGCGTCCCCCGCGGCGCCGGGCGGATGTTCTCCAGCCGCATCCGGCCGAGCACCCGGTTGTCCGCGGCCTTCTCCCGCTCGCCCTGGAGCACCACCACGTCGACGGCGGGCTGGTTGTCCTCGGCGGTGGAGAACACCTCGCTGCGCCGGGTCGGGATCGTCGTGTTGCGCTCGATCACCTTCGTCATGAGGCCGCCGAGCGTCTCCACGCCGAGCGACAGCGGCGTGACGTCGAGCAGGACCACGTCCTGCACGTCGCCCTTGAGCACTCCGGCCTGGATCGCCGCGCCGAGCGCGACCACCTCGTCGGGGTTGACGGTCATGTTCGGCTCCTTGCCGCCGGTGAGCCGCCGCACGAGCGCCTGCACCGCCGGCATGCGGGTCGCCCCGCCGACCAGGATGACCTCGTCGAGGTCGGCGTCCTTGACCCCGGCGTCGGACATCGCCTGCCGGACCGGGCCGTTGGTCCGCTCCAGCAGGTCGTGCGTCAGCTCCTCGAACTGGGCCCGGGTCACGGTCGCCGTGAGGTGCTTCGGCCCGTTCGCGTCGGCGGTGATGAACGGCAGGTTCACCTGGGTCTGGCTGACCGACGACAGCTCGATCTTGGCCCGCTCGGCGGCCTCGGTGAGCCGCTGCAGGGCCTGCGGGTCGCTGCGCAGGTCAATACCCTGCTCCCGCTTGAACTCGTCGGCCAGGAAGTCGACGAGCCGGTGGTCGAAGTTGTCGCCGCCGAGGTGGGTGTCGCCGGCCGTGGCGCGCACCTCCACGACGCCGTCGCCGACGTCGAGGATGCTCACGTCGAACGTGCCGCCGCCGAGGTCGAAGACGAGCACCGTCTCGTGCCCCTTCTTGTCCAGCCCGTAGGCCAGCGCCGCCGCGGTCGGCTCGTTGATGATCCGCAGGACCTCCAGGCCGGCGATCCGGCCGGCGTCCTTGGTCGCCTGCCGCTGGGCGTCGTTGAAGTACGCCGGGACGGTGATGACCGCCTCGGTGACCTTCTCGCCGAGGTACTTCGACGCGTCGTCCGCCAACTTCCGCAGCACCTGCGCCGACACCTCCTCGGGCGACAGGTGCTTCCCGCGTACCTCGAAGCGCACCATCCCGTCGGGGCCCTCGACGACGTTGTAGGTGACGGTGCGGTTCTCCTCCTCGACCTCGCCGAACCGGCGGCCCATGAACCGCTTCGCCGAGTAGATGGTGCCCTTCGGGTTGAGCACCGCCTGGCGACGGGCGAGCTGGCCGACGAGGCGCTCGCCGGTCTCCGTGTACGCGACCACCGACGGGGTGGTCCGCGACCCCTCCGCGTTGGGCACGACCGTCGGGTGGCCGCCCTCGAACGCGGCGATCACCGAGTTCGTCGTGCCGAGATCGATGCCGACAGCCCTTGGCATGTGCCGTCCTCTCGTCCGTGCGTGTTCAGGTGTGTGGTCAGGTCATCGAGCTGCGGCCCACCTGGCCCGTGCTACCGGTGCCGGTGGTGCCGGCGGCCCGCTGGCTGGCCGGGCCGGGGCGGGACTGCCCCTCCTTCATCTGCTTCGCCTGCGCCGCCGGGGTCTCCCCGGCCGGCGGCTCCTGCCTGGGTTCGCGCGCGATCGCCTTGCGGGTCTGCACCTCGATCCGCCGGGCCCGGGCGCCGCGCGCCTTCGGCGCCCGGATCGCCAGCACGCCGCTGTCGAGGTCGGCCTCGACGCCGTCCGCGTCGATCTCGCCCGGGAGGGCGACGAGGTACTCGAACTCGCCCTGCTTGCGGGACTGGTGCCGCAGCAGGCCGGTGCGCCGCCGCTCACGGAACACGCCGGTCACCCGGATCTCGTTGTCCCGCAGCTCGATGTTCAGGTCGTCGGCGTTCGCGCCCGGCAGGTCGAGGTCGATGATGAAGGCGTCGTCGGTCTCCTCGACATCGGCGGGCACGCTGCCGCCGGATGCCGGGAACATGGCGGCGAGGGGCTGCCGATGGGGGCGGCTGACCAGGAGTGTCATCGGGGATCTCCCAACGATGAGACGGCCGGTGTACCAGGCCATGCTGGAAGCCCCAGGGGTGACACGGTCCCACCCGTTCCGGATGAGCGGATCCGGGGCTCCGACAGCCGTCCCCGCTGAGTGATGGCCGCTCACCTGCGCGCCCGGCAGCGTTCGCCGCATGTACGAAGACGTGTTCATCGCGGAGGTACGTGAGAAGGCCGGGCTCGCCGATGACCGGGAGGCCCGCCAGGCGGTGCGCGGAGTGCTGCACGCGCTGGCCAACCGGCTGCCCGACGGGTGGGTGCACCACCTCGCCGCGGAACTGCCGCCGACGCTCTCCGAGCCCCTCTGGTCCTTCCAGCACCTGTACGACCAGGAGGTCCACCTGGACTTCCTGGCCGACGTGGCGGCCCGCGCCAAGGTGCCGCCGGAGGAGGCGGCCCGCGTCGCGCGGGCCGTGTTCGCCACGGTGGCGAGCGCGTGTGACCCGGCCCTGCTGCGGCGGATCTACCAGCCGCTGACCAGCGACATCCTGGCGCTGACCGAGCCGGCCGGGGCACTGCTGCCCGTCTGAGGACGACCTACTGGATGTACGACCGCGCGCCGTGTTCGTCGAGGGCGGCCAGGACCGCCGACGGGTCGCGGCGCGCGACGGCCTCGAAGAGACGCTCGTGCCGGTGCACGCCGTCGTGCGCCGGCGCCACCTCGGCCTCGCGCCGCAGGTTGAGCGCCATGTACAGCTGGATCTTCACCAGCACCGCCTCGTAGACGAGGACAAGCTGCCGGTTGCCGGCCAGCGCGACCACCGCGACGTGCAGTTCCCGGTGTGCGGTCGCCATGTCGTAGCGGTCGCCGCGGGCGTCGGACTCCTGCATCGCCTTCATCGCCGCCGCGACGCCGGACAGGTCGGCATCGGGCGGCGTCGTTGTCACCGCGTGCCGCTCCAGGACGTCGCGCACCGCGTAGAGCTCCTGGATGTCGACGTCCGAGAGGGTCGCCACCCGCACCCCGCGCCGCGGCACGTGCTCGACCAGCCCCTGCTGGGCCAGCAGCCGCATCGCCTCGCGCAGCGGGGCCCGGCTGATCCCGAACCGGCGCGTGAGCTGCTCCTCGACCAGGCGCTCGCCCGGGTCGGCGCCGCCGCCGAGGATCTCCCGGCTCAGCCGGGACACCGCCAGCTCGACCAGGCTCGCGCTGGCCAGCTCCTCGGACTCGGACCTCATCGGACCAGTGTGGCAGACGTGGTACCTGGGGCCGGTCGACGGCGATCAACCGGTGCCCCCGGACTGGCCGTCCGGGGGCAGAAAAGTGTCGCGCGGGGGCGGTAGCCTGCTGGGCATGACGCAGCCACCGTATGGACAAGACCCATACGCAGCGAACCCGTATGGCCAGCCGAGTCCCTACGGGCAGCAGCAGCCGTCGCCGTATGGGCAGCAGCCGCAGTACGGGCAACAGCCACAGTACGGGCAGCCGGCGCTGCCCGCGGCCCAGCCGCCGATGTCGGCGCCGCCCGCCTCAGGCCCGCCCGGCTCCGGCCCGCCGTATACGCCGACGTACCAGCTCCCGGTCTCCGGCGTCCCGACCTCGGGCGGCTACGACCCCTACGGCCAACCCGTCTACGGGCAGCCGGCCTACGGGGTTCCCATGGCCGTCGGCGTGCCGGCCTACGACCCGGTGACCGGCCAGCCCTACTCCGACAAGAACAAGCTCGTGGCGGGCCTGCTCCAGCTCCTGCCCGGCCTGCTGTTCGCGCTGGGCGGCATCGGCCGGCTCTACGCCGGCAACATCGCCCTCGGCGTGACCCAGCTGAGCCTGAGCATCGTCGTCGGCTGGGGCGGCTTCATCTGCGGCTTCTTCCTCTGGTTCATCTTCCTCGGGTTCATCCCGTGGATCATCACCGGCGGCCTGTGGCTGTGGTTCATCATCGACGGCATCATGATGCTCGCCGGCCGCCCGGTCGACGGCCAGGGCCGCCCGCTGCGCCCCAACTGATCCGGCGTCGCGTCGTCGGGCGTCACCGGCCCCGTCGGCGATGCACCAGCATCTCCGACGGGCCGAGGAACCGGTGCCCGACCACGCACCGCAGATGAACGTGCTCGACCGGCCCGTCGGTGCTGGCGACCCGCCCCTGCGGGCGTGAGGTCGCCGGCAACCCGCACTCGGGACAGTCCACCAGCTTCGTCGTCATACCCCGGTGCACGCCGCCACGGGCGCGGCGGCTCACCACCGTCATGAACCCGACCGCGGCAGGTTGACCCCGCGGATCGAGGCGTCCAGCACCTCGGCCGTGTGCGCCAGGCGGAGCGTGGTGCCCGCCCGGGACAGGCCCGAGGCGATCTGCATCAGGCAGCCCGGGTTGGCCGTCACCAGCACCTCGGCGCCGGTGGACAGGACGTTCGTGGCCTTGCGGGTGGCCAGTTCGGAGGCCGGGCCCGGGTTCAGGATGTTCCAGATGCCGGCCGAGCCGCAGCAGATCTCCGCCTCCGGGATCTCGTGCAGGACCAGCTCCGGGATCTCGGCGAGCAGGCGGCGGGGCTGGGCGCGCACGCCCTGGGCGTGGCCCAGGTGGCACGCGTCGTGGTAGGCGATCCGCAGCCGCAGGGGGTGGCGCGGGGCGGCCGGGCCCAGCTCGACCAGCACCTCCGACAGGTCCCGGACGCGCAGCGACAGCGCCGCCGCGCGGGAGTCGTCCGGCAGCAGCTCGCCGAGCTCCTTCAGCGATGAGCCGCAGCCGGCCGCGTTCACCACCAGGTAGTCGACGTCGGTCGCGGTGAACGTGTCGACCAGGGCGCGCGCGAAGCGCCGGGCCTCCTCCTGACGTCCACTGTGGACGCTCAGGGCGCCGCAGCAGCCCTGGCCCGGCGGTACCACCACCTCACAGCCTTCGGCCGCGAGCACGCGGGCCGTCGCGGCGTTCACCCCGGGGAAGAACGCGTGCTGGACGCAGCCGGTCAGCAGGGCGACCCGGGCGCGGCGCGGGCCGACCGGCGGGATCAGCGCGGGGAGCGGCAGGCTCCGGCGCACCGGCGGGGCCAGGTCGGCCAGCGTGGCCAGGGCGGCGGGCAGCACGCTCCGGAAGGGGCGGCCCAGCAGCTGATAGGCCCGCAGCGGCGCCTTCGCGAGCGCGAGCCGGGAGCGGTACGGGAACAGGGCGAAGATCGCCTCGCGCAGCAGCCGGTCGGCCCGGCCGCGCGGGACCGCCTCCTCGACCTGGACGCGGGTCTGCTCGATGAGCGTGTCGTACCGCACGCCCGACGGGCAGGCGGTCACGCAGGCCATGCAGCCCAGGCAGGCGTCGAAGTGGCCGGCCATCGTCGGGGTGAGCGGCTCGCCCTGCGACTGCTGGAGCATGAGCTGGATGCGGCCGCGCGGCGAGTCCATCTCCTCGCCCCACAGCACGTACGTCGGGCAGGTCGGCAGGCAGAACCCACAGTGGACGCAGTCACTGATCAGCTCGTCACGGGTCCGGTCGGTCATCAGATGCCACCCACGAAACGGCCGGGGGCGAGCGTGCCCGCCGGGTCGAACTGCTCCTTGACCCGGCGCATGAGGTCGAGGCCGTCGACGTGCCCCCACACGTCGACCCGGCCGCGGACCGCCGGGGGCGCGGTCAGCACCACGCAGTGGCCGGCGCCGGCCCGGGTGGCGGCGCGCAGGTCGCTCACCACGCCGGCGACGACGCCCGGGTCGGTGCCGCCGGGCAGGCCCGCGTAGAGGACGCCGGTGCCGGCCGAGCCGCGCACCTGCAGCGGCGCGTCGTGCAGCTGGGCGGTGACGCCGGCCGCGGTCAGCAGGTACGGCACCCGGGACAGCGCCGTCGTGAGCTTGATGCCGACGTCGCCCGGCCCCCAGGGGTACCGCCCCCAGCCCGCCGGCGGCGACTCCTCCGCCGTGGCGCCGTCGCCGAGCAGCTTGGCGAGGTCGGCCGCGCGCCGGTCGACGCCGGCCGGCACGCCCTCGACCAGCGCGGTCACGGTCATGGGGGCGGTGTCGACCTCCAGCGCGCTCGGCACCACCTGCGCGCCGAGGACCGCCGACAGGGCCCGCCCGGCCTCGTCCGGCCCGTCGACGGGCACCGACACGAAGCGGCGGGCGGCCGGCAGCGGATGGAGGCGGAAGGCGCACTCGGTGATCACGCCGAGCGTGCCGTACGAACCGGCGACCAGCTTGCCGAGGTCGTAGCCGGCGACGTTCTTGACCACCTTGCCGCCGGCCCGGGCGACGACCCCGTCGGCGCGGACCACCGTGACCCCGATGAGCAGGTCGCGGACGGTGCCGTACAGCATGCGCCGCGGTCCGGACGCGTTCACCGCCACCGTGCCCCCGACGGTCGCGCCGGGCAGCGGCTCGTCGAGCGCCAGCTGCTGGCCGGCGGAGCGCAGCGCCTCCTGCACCTGGTGCAGCGGCGTGCCCGCCCGCACCACGGCGACCAGGTCGCCGGCGGCGTGCTCGACGAGGCCGGTCAGCTCGCCGGTCTCCAGGATCAGGTCGAGCCGGTGCGGGGGCAGCGCCCAGTCCTGGCGGGTGCCGCCGCCGCGCACCACGAGGGCGAGCCCGTCGGCCGCGGCACCCCGCACCACGTCGGCGACCTCCGCCAGCGACGCCGGCGTCGCCACGGCGGCGGCCGGCACGCCGGCGATCTCCCCACCGGCGTCCGCAACTGCTGTCATGCTCAGAACACCTCCGCGACGCCGGCCTCCTGGAGCGGGTGCGGTCCCCTGCGCCGGCCAGGGACCTCGCCGCACAGCCGCGGGGTGGGGAACACCTTGCCCGGGTTCGCCAGCCCCCGCGGGTCGAACGCGCACCGCACCAGCTGCATCGTGTCGAGGTCGTCCTCGGAGTACATGCGTGGCAGGTGCTTTGCCTTGTCCACACCGACGCCGTGCTCGCCGGTGATCGAGCCGCCGTGCTCGACACAGATGTCGAGGATCGCGCCGGAGACGGTCTCGGCCCGCTCGGCCTGGCCGGCGACCGCCTCGTCGAACAGCACGAGCGGGTGCAGGTTGCCGTCGCCGGCGTGGAACACGTTGGCCACCCGGACCCCGTGCTCGGCGGCGAGCTCGCCGATGCGGGTCAGCACCTGCGGCAGCGCGGTGCGCGGGATGACCCCGTCCTGCACGATGTAGTCCGGGCTGATCCGGCCGACGGCCGCGAACGCCGACTTGCGCCCCTTCCAGAACAGCGCCCGCTCGGCGTCGTCGGCCGCGATGCGGATCTCGAAGGCGCCGCTCGCCCGGCAGAACCCCTCGACCGCGTCGAACTGCGCCGCCACCTCGGCGGCGGGCCCGTCGAGCTCGACGATGAGCACCGCGCCGGCGCCCTCCGGGTAGCCGCAGTGGACGGCCGCCTCCGCCGCCTCGATCGCCAGGGCGTCCATCATCTCGACCGCGGCGGGCACCACGCCCGCGGCGATGATCGCGGAGGTGGCCGCGCCGGCGTCGTCGGTGCCGTGGAACGCGGCCAGCAGCGTGCTGACCGTCTCCGGCAGGCGCACCAGCCGTACCGTCACCTCCGTCGCGATGCCCAGCGTGCCCTCCGAACCGACGAACGCGCCCAGCAGGTCGTAGCCCGGTGCGTCCGGGGCCCGCCCGCCGAGCCGCACCAGCTCCCCGTCGGGCGTGACGATCTGCGCACCGGTGACGTGGTTGGTGGTGAAGCCGTACTTCAGGCAGTGCGCACCGCCCGAGTTCTCCGCCACGTTCCCGCCGATCGAGCAGATCTGCTGGCTGGAGGGGTCGGGCGCGTAGTAGTAGCCGTGCGGGTTGGCGGCCCGGCTGACCTGGAGGTTGATCACGCCCGGCTCGACCACGGCCCGCTCGTCCTGCGGCGCGACCTCGACGATCGAGCGCAGCTGCGAGGTCACGATCAGCGCGCCCTCGGCATGCGGCAGCGCACCGCCGGACAGGCCGGTGCCGGAGCCGCGGGCCACGAACGGCACCCCGGCCGCGGCGCACGCCCGCACCGTGAACGCGCACTCCTCCGCGGTGCGTGGCAGCACCACGATCCCGGGGATCACCCGGTAGTGGGTCAGCCCGTCGCACTCGTAGGTCCGCAGCTGCTGGCGGTCGGTGAGCACCTGGTCCGGCCGGAGCCGGGCGCGCAGCGCGACCGCCAGCGCATCGAGGCTCATGGCATCCGTTCGTACGCCGGCAAGGTCAGGAAGTCAACGAAGTCGTCCGCCACGGCCACCTCCATGAACAGCGCACGGGCCGCGGCGAGATCGCCGCCCAGCGTCGCGAGCTCCTCCTCGGCGACCCGTTCGACCAGTTCCCGGGTCACCGGCTCGCCCGTGTCGGCGAGCGTCACGTCGTTGTGCAGCCACTGCCACACCTGCGAGCGGGAGATCTCCGCCGTGGCGGCGTCCTCCATCATGTTGTTGATCGCGACGGCGCCGGTGCCCTTGAGCCAGGCGTCGAGGTACTGCACGCCGACGCTCACCGCGTTGCGCAGGCCGGCCTCGGTCTGCTGCCCCGGGGTGTCGCCGACGGCGAGCAGGTCGGCGGCGCCGACCTGCACCTCGTCGCGCCGCCGGTCGAGCTGGTTGTCCCGGTCGCCGAGGACGCCGTCGAAGATCTCCCGGCAGACCGGCACCAGGTCGGGGTGGGCCACCCAGGAGCCGTCGAAGCCGTCGCCCGCCTCGCGGGTCTTGTCGGCCGACACCTTCTCCAGCGCGACGCGGTTGACGTCCGGGTCGCGGCGGCTCGGGATGAACGCCGCCATGCCGCCGATCGCATGCGCGCCGCGCCGGTGGCAGGTGCTCACCAGCAGCTCGGTGTAGGCCCGCATGAACGGCACCGTCATCGTCACCGAGTTGCGGTCGGGCAGCAGGAAGTCCTTGCCCCGCATCCGGAACTTCTTGATGACGCTGAACATGTAGTCCCAGCGGCCGGCGTTGAGCCCGGCCGAGTGCTCGCGCAGCTCGTAGAGGATCTCGTCCATCTCGAACGCGGCCGGGAACGTCTCGATGAGCACCGTGGCCCGGATGGTGCCGAGCGGCCGGCCGAAGCGCTCCTCGGCGAACGTGAACACGTCGTTCCACAGGCGGGCCTCGAGGTGGGACTCCATCTTGGGCAGGTAGAAGTACGGCCGGGTGGCCAGGTGGTTGTGGAAGAAGTACAGCCCGAAGTCGACCAGCGAGCCGGACGCCCGCTCACCGTCGACCAGGATGTGCTTCTCGGGCAGGTGCCAGCCGCGGGGGCGCACCACGATCGTCGGCCGTGGGCCGTCCGTCAGCTCGTACCGCTTCCCCTCCGGCGAGGTGAAGGCGAGCGTCCCGGCGACCGCGTCGCGCAGGTTGAGCTGGCCCTGGACCACGTTCTCCCACAGTGGGGTGTTCGCGTCCTCGTGGTCGGCGAGCCACACCTTCGCGCCCGAGTTGAGCGCGTTGATCGTCATTTTCGCGTCGGTCGGCCCGGTGATCTCGACCCGCCGGTCGACCAGCCCCGGGGCCGGTTCGGCCACCGTCCAGTCGGCCTCGCGGATCTCGAGCGTCTCGGGCAGGAAGCCCAGTGTCCCGCCGGCGGCGAGGGCGGCTTCGCGCTCCTTGCGGGCCTCCAGCAGCTCCAGTCGGCGGTCGTTGAACTCCCGGTGCAGATCTGCCAGGAAACTCTGAGCCTCTTCGGTGAGGATCTCGGCGAAGCGTTCGGAGACCGGTCCGGTAATCTCGACGCCCGTAGCGTTGCCCATACCCTGACCTTAGGCCAATCCTCGAGGCCCCGGGGCGTGCCACATGGCGTGTGGTATGGGAAGCTCTGCCGAACCGTCATCGGGTCCATACTCAGGTCCATCGAAACGTCGGGCCGTCCAGCAGGGGAGTCGTCGAACTGTGAGCGATCGGGGCAGAAGCCGCCGCACTGCGAGGTCGACCAAGGCCACCCCGGCGAAGGCCGTGGCGCCGGAGCAGGAGACGCCGGAGGAGACCCCCGTCGAGACCCCCGGCGAAGCGCCCGTCGAGGAGACGGCGACCGCGGACCTCGGCGGCACGGCGGAGGAAGTTTCGTCCACGGAGTCGTCCGAGGAGGCGTCCACGGAGTCGTCCGAGGAGCCGTCCACGGAGTCGTCCGAGACCACGGACGAGCCCGCCGGGGATGCTTCCGGCGAGCCGGACGAAGGCGACAAGGCCGATGAGCCGGACGCATCGGACAAGAAGGTCAAGGCCGACGTCAAGAAGGGCAAGGGTGCGCCCCCGCCGCTGACCAAGGCCGACAAGCGCGCCGCCGCCCGCCTCGCCGCGAAGAAGGCCGCCAACCGCCGCCGGATCTTCCAGGGGGTCGCCGCCACGGTCATCGTCGCCGTGGTCGTCGGCGGTGCGTTCGCCGGCGTCTGGTACTTCGGCGACCGCGCCGAGGAGCGCAAGACCAAGTGCAAGCCGGCCGCCCAGGCCGCCTACCCGCCGCTGCTCGGCGGCTTCGACAAGCGGCTCGCGACCGAGCCGACCGTCGAGAAGGGCACCGGCGACGTCAAGAACACCCAGAAGACGGTCCTCATCGAGGGCCCGTGCAAGGCCGTCAAGGCGGGCCAGACGGTGACGGTCAACTACATCGGCGTGACCTACGTCGACGGCAAGATGTTCGACTCGTCCTGGGCGCAGAAGAAGACCGTCGACTTCGGTGTGGGCATGAAGCAGTCGGGCAAGCAGCAGCAGGTCATCACCGGCTGGGACGAGGCCCTGGTCGGCGTGAAGGTCGGCAGCCGGGTCCAGCTCGACATCCCGGCCAAGGACGCCTACGGCGAGACCCCGCCGCAGGGCGCCCCGGCCGGCACGCTCCGCTTCGTGGTCGACGTGCTCGACGCCAAGGACGCCGACGACACCGGCCTCGGCGGCCTCGGCGGCTGATCCGGAGGTAGCTTCGGACAGGTGCACGCTGTCCTGCTCACCGGCGCCACCGGCGGCCTCGGCCGCTGGCTGGCGCCGCGGCTCGGCGCCGCCGGGCTGACCGTCCTGCTGCACGGCCGCGACAAGGCCAGGGTCGACCGCGGGGTCGCCGAGGTCCACGCGGCCGGCGGCCGGGCCGAAGGGTTCGTGGCCGACCTGGCCAGCCTCGCCGAGATCGATGGGCTGGCCCAGGCGGTCGCCGGCCGCGACGACCTGACCGTCCTGGTCAACAACGCCGGCGTCGGGTTCGGCGCGCCCGGCGCCCCGCGGGAGCTGTCCGCCGACGGCTACGAGCTGCGCTGGGCGGTCAACCTGCTCGCTCCGGTCCACCTCACCCGGGCGCTGCTGCCGACCCTGCGGGCCAACGCGCACTCCAAGGTGGTCAACGTCGGCTCGCTCGGCCAGGCGCCGATCGACTTCACCGACCTCCAGCTGGAGCGGGAGTACGACGGGGTCACCGCCTACCGGCGGGCGAAGCTCGCCCTCGCCGTGTGGAGCTTCGAGCTCGCCGAGCACGAGGAGCGGCAGCGCACCGGCGTCTCGGTCAACTGCCTGCACCCGGCCACGTTCATGGACACCGGGATGGTCCGCGCGGCGGGCCGGCCGCCGGTGTCGACCGTCGACGAGGGCGGTGCGGCGACGCTGCGGCTGATCCTGGAGGAGCACGGCACTGGCGGCTTCTTCGACGGCACCGAGCCCGCACGGGCCCACCCCGACGCCTACGACCCCGTGGTGCGCGACCGGCTCCGCGCGGTGCTAGCCGGGTTCTGAGGCGAGCCGGCGCAGCCGCTCCACGACTCCCGGATGCGGCCATGAGCGCAGCCGGTACCGCTCGGGGCGCACGCCCGGCTCGGGCTCCAGGTCGACCTCGCGGGCCACGTCGTCCCACGCCACCGAGAAGGGCTCGGCGTCGTCGTCGGAGAAGGCCACGTAGTCGGCCCGGGGCAGCAGGGTGTCGACGCCCTCGGCCCAGCTCGCGACCGAGAACACGCGCCCGTCGCGCTCGGCCACGATCAGGTTCGCCACGAACGCGTCCGACTCCAGGTGGGCGCCCTGGGCCGCGTACTCGTTCGCGGCCAGCACGACCTCCGAGCGGTGCACCGCCGGGTACAGCGGGTCGCCGTCGGGCACCGCGTAGGGGACCACGGCGCCGGTGGCGTCGACGGTGTAGGCCATGGTCGAGATCGGGCGGGCGGCCTCGCGGTACTCCTCCTCGATGAGCTCGAAGAGCTTGCCGATGCCCTCGTCGTCGCGGGCCAGCACCACGCCGGTCGTGTCCGGCACGAACGCGACCGGGCGGCCGCCCAGGTGGCGCTCCTGCCCGGCCAGCCAGCCGTCGACGAGCAGGTGGGACGCCCAGTACGCATCGCCGGACTCCACCATCCGCACGATCGACGGCTGGTCGTCGCTCTCCGGGCGGGCGGTGCGCTCGGCGAGCTCGGCGAGGTTGGCGCGGGCCCGGTCGTAGACGGCGCGCTCGGTGACGCCCCAGGACGACAGCTGCGACTCGGTGACGTACATGATCGAGGTCGGCTGGTCGACGACCACGAACTCGGCGATGAACGGCAGCGCGGGCCGGCGCAGCGGGCGCGGCGCCCCGCCGGGCGTGCCCAGCCCGAACGACTCCGAGCGCAGCAGCGGCCGCAGCAGGTCGGCGACGTCCGCCCAGGTGTCCGGGGCGCCCGGGTTGAACACGACCGCCGCCAGGAACGCCGCGATCCGCTGGCGGCGCTCCTCGCGACCGGCGCCGGCGCACTCGCGGTACAGGTTGCCGAGA
This sequence comes from Dactylosporangium sp. NPDC005572, assembly GCF_040605515.1. Classification (NCBI taxonomy): domain Bacteria; kingdom Bacillati; phylum Actinomycetota; class Actinomycetes; order Micromonosporales; family Micromonosporaceae; genus Dactylosporangium; species Dactylosporangium sp. NPDC005572. Next base: position 253,274 of record NZ_JBEXCY010000002.1, read on the forward strand.
TAGGCCAGCGACGGCGCGGCCGTCTTCGAGTCCCGCCGCAGCTGGATGGCGAACTGCTCGGGCAGGTAACGGGCCTCGGCGACGCCGGCGTCCCGCACGGCCGTCAGCACCCGGCGGGCGAACCGCTCGCGCGGCGACCCCAGCAACCTGTCCAGCAGCCCCATGTGGCTGCACGGTACCGGATCGGCCGGCGAGGTTTGGACCCGTCGCCACCGGCAAGCCGTGGGGTATGACGAAGCAGACCGTCGGCGAGGCGATCATCGCGAGGCTGGCCGACTGGGGGGTCGACACCGTGTTCGGGCTCCCCGGCGACGGCGTGAACGGCCTGATGGAGGGGCTGCGGCGCAATGCCCGCCGGGTCCGGTTCGTGCTCGTGCACCACGAGGAGTCCGCCGCGTTCATGGCGTGCGCCCACGCCAAGGCGACCGGTCGCCTCGGCGTGTGCCTGGCCACCTCCGGCCCGGGCGGCATCCACCTGGCCAACGGCCTCTACGACGCCAAACTGGACCACGCGCCGGTGCTGGCGATCACCGGGATGCAGGAGTCGAGCGTCCTCGGCACCGCCTACCAGCAGGAGGTCCACCTGGACCGGCTGTTCGAGGACGTGGCCGAGTACAACGAGCCGATCGTCAACCCGGCCCAGGTGCCCGCGCTCGTGGACATCGCGGTGCGCACCGCGCTGGCCCGCCGCGGCGTCGCCCACCTCACCATCCCCAACGACGTGCAGGTCGCCGCGGTCGGCGACAACCCGTACGAGGAGGTCGGCCCGGTCCGCGAGCCGGCGACCGCGCCGGTGTGGGTGAGCCCGCCGGTCCGCCCGGCCGACGACGACCTCCAGGCCGCCGCCGACCTGCTCAACGCGGGCGAGCGGGTGGCCATCCTGGCCGGGGCCGGCGCCATGCGGGCCGGCGCCCTGGTGGAGCTGACCGCCGACGTGCTCGGCGCGCCGATCGTCAAGTCGCTCATGGGCAAGGCCGCGGTCCCCGACGACTCGCCGTTCACCACCGGCGGGCTCGGGCTGCTGGGGACGGCCCCGAGCGAGGACCTGATGGACGAGTGCGACACCCTGCTCATGGTGGGGACGAACTTCCCGTACACGAAGTTCCTCCCCAAACCCGGACAGGCGCACGTCGTCCAGATCGACGCCGAGGCGACCCGGGTCGGCACCCGCATCCCGACCGACGTGCCGCTGGTGGGCGACGCCGGGGCCACCCTGGAGTCGCTGCTGCCGCGGTTGCGCCGGCGCGAGGATCGGCGATTTCTGCAGCGGTACCAGGACAAGATGAGCGACTGGCGGGAGCGCATGGCGGCGCTGGAGGACCCGGAGCGCGACCCGATCGCCCCGCAGTTCCTGGCCCGGGCCCTGGACCGGGCGGCCGCACAAGACGCGATCCTCTGCTGCGACTCCGGGACGGTCGCGACCTGGGCCGCGCGGCACTGGCAGGTGACCGGCCGGCGGGAGTTCTACCTGTCCGGCACGCTCGCCTCGATGGCGCCGGGCCTGCCCTACGCGATCGCCCTCCAGCACGAGTACCCCGCGCGCCAGTGCATCGCGTTCGTCGGCGACGGCGGATTCGCGATGCTGATGGCGGAGTTCCACACCGCCGCGCGGTACCGGCTGCCGATCAAGGTCGTCGTGAACAACAACAACGCGCTCGGCATGATCGTGTGGGAGCAGATGGTGCTCGGCTTCCCGGAGTACGGCGTACGCTTCGGCGACCCCACCCCGAACTACGCGGCCTGGGCCCGCGGCTGCGGCGGCTTCGGCGCGCAGGTGTCCCACCCGTCGCAGCTGCCGGGCGCGCTGGCCGAGGCCCTCGCCTTCGACGGGCCGGCGCTGGTCGACGTGGCGGTCGACGCCGATGAGCCGCCGATGCCGGCGAAGGTGACGTACCAGCAGGCGGTCCGCTTCGCCGAGGCGTTCCTGCGCGGGCAGCCGCACCGGGCGAGCATCGCCACCACGATCCTGAAGGACCGGATCACCCGGTTGAAGACCTGAGGGGCGAGCCATGCGGTCACAGCGGCGCAGCGCACGCGGCACGGTCGGGCACCCGTACAGCGCCCTGAACCTCCGGCTGGTCCTGGCCGTGTTCGGCTTCGTCACGAGCGCGATCCTGGGCATCCTGGCCTGGGCGGCGGGGCTGGAGTGGCTGGCGATCCTGCTGTTCGCGCTCGCCGCAACCGCGCTGGTCGACATGGTCGTCGTCGAACTGCGCCGCCGAGCCCGCCGCCGCGAGGGAGGCGGCCGCGGCTCACTGTTCGAGTAGCCCACCCCACCTGATGCATCACTTCTGATACATCACTTTTGATGCGTCAGTTCTGATGCATTACGCCAGACGCAGCAGTTTTGATACATCAACCTTGATGCATCAGAAGTGCTGCGTTGGCAGTGGGCGCTGGGCGCAGCCTCGCCGGCGGGCGCGGCGGGCGTGGCGGGCGTGGCTCACCCACTCGCTGGAGGTCGCCCAGATCGGCCGGGAGATGGGCGCCCGGCTCG
>NZ_JBEXCY010000003.1:0-13453 GCF_040605515.1 Dactylosporangium sp. NPDC005572
ACAAGATGGGCTGGCGCTGCTCGGACACCGCCGAGCTGTCCTTTGTGGACGTGCGGGTACCGGCGGCCCACCGGGTCGGCGGGTTCGCCGAGCTGATGACCCACTTCGCCACCGAGCGGATCTCGTTGGCGGTGCAGGCGTACGCGACCGCGCAACGCTGCCTGGACCTGACGCTGGCCTGGGTCCGGGACCGGCGGACGTTCGGCCGGCCGCTCGCGAGCCGGCAGCTGGTGCGGCACCGGCTGGCCGAGATGGCCCGGCAGGTCGACGCCGCGCGGGCCTACGTCCGGCACGTGGCGCTGCGTGTCGCGAGCGGCGAGCGACTCGTTACGGAGGTGGCGATGGCGAAGAACACCGCCGTCCTGGCCTGCGATCACGTTGTCGACCAGGCCGTGCAGCTGCACGGTGGCCTCGGCTACATGCGGGACGCCGAGGTCGAGCGCCACTACCGCGACGCCCGGATCCTGGGCATCGGGGGCGGGACCACGGAGATCATGAACGAGATCATCGCGAAGCAGTTGGGGGTCTGAGGCATGCCGGTGTTGACGAGCGACCTCGACCCGGGGAGCACGGCCTACCGCGAGAACCGCGAGGCGATGCTGGAGCGGCTGACCGAGCTGGAGTCGGCGCTGCGGCAGGCCCGCGGCGGCGGTGGCGAGAAGTACGTGACCCGCCACCACGCCCGCGGCAAGCTGCTCCCGCGGGAGCGGATCGAGCTGCTGATCGACCGCGACGCGCCGTTCCTGGAGCTGTGCCCGGTGGCCGCCTGGGGCACCGACTACCCGGTCGGCGCGAGCGTGGTGACCGGCATCGGCATTGTCGAGGGCCAGCCGTGCGTCGTCGTCGCCAACGACCCGACCGTGCGGGGCGGGGCCGTCAACCCGTACTCGCTGAAGAAGACGCAGCGGGCCCACCAGATCGCTCGGGACAACCGGCTGCCGATGATCAACCTGGTCGAGTCGGGCGGCGCCGACCTGCCGCAGCAGGCGGAGATCTTCATCCCGGGCGGCGCGGCGTTCCGCGACCTGACCCGGCTGTCGGCGCAGAACATCCCGACCGTCGCCGTCGTGTTCGGCAACGCGACGGCCGGCGGCGCGTACGTGCCAGGCATGTCCGACTACACGATCTTCGTGCGGGACCGGGCCAAGGTGTTCCTGGCCGGTCCGCCGCTGGTGAAGATGGCCACCGGCGAGACGGTCGACGACGAGACGCTCGGCGGCGCGGTCATGCACGCCACCCGCTCCGGCCTGGCCGACTTCGTCGCCGAGGACGAGCGCGACGCGCTGCGGCTGGCCCGGTCGTGCGTGAAGAGCTTCGCCCGGTTCGGCAACCGCAGCCACGGCGCCGAGCCCAAGCTCGATCCCGAGGACCTGCTGGGCATCCCGTCGGCCGACCTGCGGGTGCCGTTCGACCCGCGCGAGATCCTGGCCCGGGTGCTCGACGGCAGCGAGTTCGACGAGTTCAAGCCGGCCTACGGCACCGCGCTGTGCACCGGCTGGGGCGCCGTGCACGGCCACCGGGTCGGCGTGCTGGCCAACGTCCGCGGCGTCCTGTTCTCGCCGGAGGCGCAGAAGGCGGCGCAGTTCATCCAGCTCGCCAACGCGAGCGGCACGCCCCTGATCTTCCTGCAGAACACCACCGGCTACATGGTCGGCAGCGAGTACGAGCAGGGCGGCATCATCAAGCACGGCGCCCTGATGATCAACGCGGTGGCCAACTCGCGGGTCCCCCACCTGACGATCAACATCGGCGCCTCCTACGGCGCCGGCAACTACGGCATGTGCGGCCGGGCGTTCGAGCCCCGGTTCCTGTTCACCTGGCCGAACGCGAAGTCGGCGGTGATGGGCCCGCAGCAGCTGGCCGGCGTGCTGTCGATCGTGGCCCGGCAGGCGGCGGAGGCCAAGGGGCACACCTACGACGAGGAGCAGGACCGCACGATGCGGTTCATGGTCGAGCACAAGGTCGAGCAGGAGTCGGCGGCGCTGTTCCTCTCCGGCCGCCTGTACGACGACGGCGTCATCGACCCGCGCGACACCCGCACGGTCCTCGGCATGTGCCTGGCGTTGGTGAACGCCGTCAGCGCCGAGGGTCCGGCTCACTTCGGCGTCTTCCGACACTAGGGGTACAACGTGATTCGCAGGCTGCTGGTCGCCAACCGCGGCGAGATCGCGCGCCGGGTCTTCGCCACCTGCCGGGCCATGGGCATCGAGACGGTCGCGGTGTATTCCGACGCGGATGCCGACTCGCCGCATGTCGGCGAGGCCGACTACGCGGTCCACCTGGCGGGGAGTGCGCCGAGCGCCACCTATCTGCGGGGCGACCTGCTGATCGCGGCCGCGCGCAGGACCGGTGCCGACGCGGTGCACCCGGGGTACGGCTTCCTCTCGGAGAACGCCGACTTCGCGCGGGCCGTCGTCGACGCCGGTCTCACCTGGGTCGGCCCGTCGCCGAAGGCGATCGCGATGATGGGCTCGAAGCTGGAGGCCAAGCAGCTGCTCGCCGACGTCGGCGTGCCGATGCTGCCGACCGCGGTCGAGCCGGAGCAGGTCGACACGTTCCCGGTGCTGGTCAAGGCGTCGGCGGGCGGCGGCGGGCGGGGCATGCGGGTGGTCCGCGACCGCGAGGCGCTGGCCGAGGCGGTGGCCGCCGCGCGGCGGGAGGCTGCGTCGGCGTTCGGCGACGGGACGGTCTTCTGCGAGCGGTACGTCGAGCGCGCCCGCCACATCGAAGTGCAGATCATGGCCGACTCCCACGGCAACGTCGTGCCGCTCGGCGAGCGCGAGTGCTCGATCCAGCGGCGCCACCAGAAGATCGTCGAGGAGACACCGTCGCCGGCGGTCGACGCGGCGCTGCGCGAGCAGCTCTGCGAGGCCGCCGTCTCCGCCGCCCGCGCGGTCTCCTACGTCGGCGCCGGCACCGTCGAGTTCCTGCTCGCGCCGTCCGGCGAGTTCTTCTTCCTGGAGATGAACACCCGCCTGCAGGTCGAGCACCCGGTGACCGAGTGCGTGACCGGGGTGGACATCGTCCGGCTGCAGCTGCACGTCGCCGAGGGCGGCACGCTGCCGTTCGACGGGCCGCCGCCGCTGCGCGGCCACGCGATCGAGGTCCGCCTCTACGCGGAGGATCCGGCGTACGCCTGGATGCCGTCGACCGGCACGCTGCACCGCTTCGACCTGCCGGGCGTCACCCACGCCTTCGGCCCGCTGACCGACCCCGGCCTGCGGCTCGACTCGGGCGTCACCGACGGCTCGGTCATCGGCGTGCACTACGACCCGATGCTGGCCAAGCTCATCGCCTGGGCGCCGACCCGGGCCGAGGCCGCGCGCATGCTGTCCAACGCGCTCGCCCGGGCTCGCATCCACGGCGTCACGACCAACCGCGACCTGCTCGTGCGCGTGCTGCGCCACTCGGAGTTCCTGTCCGGCGGCACCGACACCGGCTTCCTCGACCGGCACCCGGAGGTGTTCGCGCCGCTGCTGTCGTCGGTCGACGCGGTCCGGCTGTCGTGCCTCGCGGCCGCGCTGGCCGGGGCCGCGCGGCGGGGCGAGTCGGCCGTACTGCCGGGCCTGCCGTCCGGCTGGCGCAACGTCCCGAGCGCGCTGCAGACGGTGGTCTACGAGGGGCCGACCGGCACGATCGAGGTCGGCTACCGGCTGGACCGCAGCAACGGCCTGGCCGCCTGGGCGGTGCGCCGGATCGACCCGGAGGACATCGGCCTGCCCGGCGCCGCCCTCGACCCGGCCGGCGCGCCCGACCACCCGCCGGCGGCGATCCTCTCCGCCACCGGCGACCGGGTCGTGCTCGACGTCGCCTGGGTGCGTCTCCAGTTCGCGGTCCACGAGGTCGACGGGGCGTCGTTCGTGGACGGTGCCGAGGGCTCCATGACGCTGACGGAGCTTCCGCGGTACCCCCTGCCGGTCACCGAGCAGCCCGAGGGCTCGCTGGTCGCGCCGCTGCCCGGCGCGGTCGGGCGGGTCCTCGTCGTCCCCGGCCAGCGGGTCGCCGCCGGCGAGCTCCTGCTGACCGTGGAGGCGATGAAGCTGGAACACCCCGTTCACGCCCCAACCGACGGTGTCATCAGCGACCTGCGGGTCGAGGCCGGCTCGCAGGTCGAGTCCGGCGCACTGCTGGCGGTGCTCACCCCCTCATAGTCCTTTTGGGAGCCTTCGTGGACTTCGACTACACCCCTCAACAGCAGGATCTCCGCGACGCCGTGGCGAAGCTCGGCAAGCGGTACGGGCACGAGTACTTCGTGCGCAAGGCCAAGGCCGGCGAGCACTCCGACGAGCTGTGGGAGGAGGCCGCCCGGCTCGGCTACCTCGGCGTCAGCGTCCCGGAGGAGTTCGGCGGCGGTGGCGGCGGCATCACCGAGCTGGCGATCGTCTGCGAGGAGCTGGCGGCGGCAGGCTCGCCGCTGCTGCTGCTCGTCGTCTCCCCGGCCATCGTCGCGACGATCGTGAACCGCCACGGGACCCCTGGGCAGCGGTCTTCTTTCTTGCCCGGCTTCGCCGAGGGCACATTGAAGGTGTGCTTCGCGATCACCGAGCCCGATGCGGGCTCGAACTTCCACAAGCTGTCCACGGTGGCGCGGGCATCGTCTGGCGGCTATGTCTTGAACGGCCGGAAGGTGTACATTTCGGGCGTCGACGAGTGCTCCCATGTGCTCGTCGTCGCCCGTCTGGAGGACGCGCGCACGGGCAAGCTGAAGCCCGCCCTCTTCCTGGTGCCCACCGACGCCGCCGGGCTGACCGCGTCGAAGCTGGAGATGGAGATCGTCTCCCCGGAGAACCAGTTCCTGCTGTTCCTGGACGACGTGGAGGTACCGGCGTCGGCCCTGATCGGCGAGGACGTGGAGGCCGGCCTGCCGGCGCTGTTCGCCGGCCTCAACCCGGAGCGCATCACGGTCGCCGCGATGGCCTGCGGCGTCGCGCGGTACGCGCTGGAGCGAGCATCGACGTACACGGCGACGCGCTCGGTGTGGGGCCGCCCGATCGGCAGCCACCAGGGCGTGGCGCACCCGCTGGCCCACGCGCACATCCAGGTGGAGCTGGCCCGCTTGATGGTGGCCAAGGCGGCGACCCTGTATGACGCGGGCCGCGACCTGGAGGCGGGCGTGGCCGCGAACATGGCCAAGTATGCGTCCGCGGACGCGGCGGCCCTTGCGGTGGACACGGCGATCCAGGCGCTGGGCGGCAACGGCATGACCACGGAGTACGGCGTGGCGACCCTGCTCGGCTCCGTCCGCGCGGGCCGGATCGCCCCGGTGTCGCGCGAGATGATCCTCAACTTCGTCGCCCAGCACCTAATGGGTCAGGAAAAGTCCTACTAGTCCGCTCACCACGACGAGGGGCCCCGCGAGGGCCGCCACGGTTCCGGCCGTGGCGGCCCGGGCCGGTATCCATTCGATGAGCGGCCAGACCAGCGCCCACGAGACGACCAGGCTCACCAGTCCGACCGAGATGCCGACGATCGCCACCACCCACAGCAGCGCGTACCCGAAGCCGCGGCAGGCGAAGTCGTCGGTGTAGCACTCCGGTTCCCCGGGCGCCAGGTTGGCGTACGCGAGTACGCCGCCGACCACCAGGTAGGCGGCGTACCACCCACCCATCACCTGCCGCGCCCGCCGCAACGCCCCGTCCCCCATGCGGCCATCCTGCGGCCTGGATTCCGCCGCGTCGCCCCCGCGCACGAAATCTCCACAGTTCCAGGATCTCCGCATGTGTGGTCGCGTGGCCGGATTTCAATTTCGTCCGAGCATCACGGATACAAGAGCAGGTCCGGAGCCAAGGCGAGTTCGAGGAGTTGGTCTGTCGTCAAAATCGGGGTCGGTCGCGTCGGTGCCGATAGCCCGGAGCCTGTCCGGGTCTTGCGGTCCGTGTTCGTCGCGGCGATCCAGATCGCGGTGTTACCCCGGAACACTTGTACCGAGTTTTGGTAGTAGGACCCTGTTTGATCGGGTGTGGAGGTGAGGGTCAGGGCGGTCGCGCCGTTCGGCCCGCTTTGCACAGTGCACCTTGCCGCGGTGGCCCGGCACTGCTCGATCGCCCGGTCCTTTTCATGTGGCGCGGTGATGCCGATCATCAGCCACAGGTCGCCGGCGCCCTGCGAGTCCCTGATGACCGACACCGCATCGACCCGGTGGTTGAGTGGACGCACGTCAGGTGAGTTCGCCGACAGTCCGGGGGAAGTTTCCACTCGCTGCGACCTCGGCGGGCGCTGGAGGATAAACCCGATCAGCGGTCCGGCCGGCGCTCCCTGTACCTGTTCGAACGTCGCGCCGGGCAGCAGGGTTGGCAACGCCGCCTTGAGGTGGCAGGTGACGGTGCTCTTGCCCCAGGTGGCCAGGTCATCAGGGATGGGCTGGTTCGGTTGTACGGGCGTGCCAGGCCGCTGCCCGGCGCACGAAATGATCAATGCCGGGGAGAGCTTGGTCGCCGGCGTGCCCGGTCGGCCCGGCGTGACCGCCAAGCCCGCCGCCACGGCGATGAGCGTGGCGACGGCGCCGGCCCCCGCGGTCAATGCGGTCCGGTTGCGACGCGCACGCCGGGCAACGGCGAGCACGGCGGCGCTGTCCGGCAGGACGGTGGGTGGATCGGCGGTGTAGCCGTCCAATGCTGTGCGGATCTGCGACTCGTCCATGGCTATCCCTTCCGTTCGCCGTTGGCGATCAAGGTGGTGCCGTCGAGGGCGGCGCGCAGCGCCTGTACGGCGCGGGCGGTCTGGCTCTTCACCGTTCCTTCGGTGACGCCGAGCAGCGTCGCGACGTCGGCGACCGGTAGATCTTCGAGGTAGCGCAGCACGACCGCCGCCCGCTGGCGGGGACCGAGCGTGGCCAGTGCCTGGTGCAGGGCCATCCGTTCCGGCACCCGGGCGATGTCGTCGGTCGGGTGGACGGTGTCGGGCGGGTGCGCCGTGACCGACTCCCTCCACCACCTGCGCCGGCTGAGGAACTGGTTGATCAGGACCCGTCGGGCGTACGCGTCGACGGACTCGGCACGAATGCCTTCCCAGCCGCGGTACAGCCGGACAAACGTCGTCTGGACCAGGTCGTCAGCGGTATGCCAGTTCCCGCACAGCCCGAACGCGAGACGCCGCAACGTCGGCGCGCGTACGGCGTAGTACTCGGCGAACTCTGCGTCGCGATCCGTGCCGCCCAAACCACACCTCCCGTGTCTTCGGCTTGCCGCCCTATGTACTCGCCGACCCACACCGGAGGTTGCATCGCGCAGCAGAAAGCAGCCCGCTGATCCCACGGGACGGAGGTGGTGGAGGGCCGGCGCCGAATCGGCTGCCGCGGGAGGAGCGGTCTCCCCCGGATGATCTCCGGAGACGGATCAGGGCCGGTCTCCCGTGTTTGGGAAACCGGCCCTGATCAGGTGTTTCGCTCTGTCGGGGTAGCCGGATTTGAACCGACGACCTCTTCGTCCCGAACGAAGCGCGCTACCAAGCTGCGCTATACCCCGAGCGTGCCGAGTAATCGTAGCCCACCGCCGCCGAGCCTCCAACTCGGTATCCCCCACCCGGCGTGAGCTGCCGTTACAGGGATTTCAGGAAGTTGCGCAGGTGGGTCTCGTAGGCCGACGGGTCGAGGTTCCAACCGCGGCAGTGGCCGGCCTCGCGCGTCTCCACCAGGGTGACGTGCGTGGAGGCCTGGGCGAACTCGATCGTCGGCCACGGGGCCACCGTGCGGTCGTCGTGGTCCACGTAGACCAGGGTCGGCACGTCCAGGCGGCCCGCCACCGGGCGGTAGTCCAGGTCCGCCGCGCGGACGCCCAGGCGGTGCTGGATGAGCTTCAGGGCCGTCCAGGTCCACGGCGGCGGCACGTTCAGCTGGCGGGCGTGCATCTGCAGCGTGGCCACCCAGTCCACCACCGGGCAGTCCAGAACGACGCCGCGGAGGAAGCCGTCGTGGTCCCAGTTCTTCAGCAGGTTCAGGATGGCGGCGCCGCCCATGGACCAGCCCATCAGGATGACCTGGCGGGCGCCCGACGAGCGGGCGAAGGCGACGGCCGACCGGACGTCGTGCCACTCGGTGTGGCCCAGGTGGAAGCGGCTGTCCGACGACGACGGGGCCTCGGGGTCGTTGCGATACGTGACCACCAGGGTCTGGTGGCCGCTCTCCGCGAGCGTGGGCAGGGCCCGCAGCGCCTCACCGCGCGGGGCCCCGCGGCCGTGGACCGCCACGATCCAGGTGTCGTCCGCCGCGGCGGTCGTGGGGGGCACCAGCCAGGCCGGGAGGTCGCCCAGTTCGCCCGGGACGGTGACCTCCTCGAAGGGCAGGCCCCGGGCCGACAGCGGGTCGCCCTCGAAAACATAGCCGGAGGTGTACCCGCGGACGCCGGGCACGAGCGTGCCCCGGGTGACTTCCGTCACCTCCCGGGTGACCGTCGCCCGGTCCAGGGACACGACCGGGCCCAGGCGGGCGTGGCCGGCCGCCCAGACGAACGACAGCGGGATCGAACGGGCCGTGTCCGGCGTGCGGGTCAGGGTGACCTGGCCGTGCACGTACGAGCGGACGCGCACCGGGTAGCCCCGGGGGCCGCCGACGTTGAGCACCTGGCCGGCCAGGAGCCAGCCCGCGCCGGCCGTGCCGGTGGGCAGCAGCACCGCCAGGCCGGCGGCGCCCGCGAGGCCCGCGTAGGCGGCGCGCCGGGGCCACTTGCGGATCGTGGGCGCCGGGGCCGGCGGCGTGGTGGTCATCGCGGGATGAGGGTCAGGATCGACGCCTCCGGCGGGCAGGCGAACCGGATCGGCGCGGTCGGGTGGGTGCCCAGGCCGGCCGACACGTGCAGGTAGGCCGAGGAGTAGGGCCAGCGGTGCAGGCCCTTGGCCATCCGGCGGTCGAGGCCGCAGTTGGTCACCAGCGCGCCGTAGAACGGCACCGCCACCTGGCCGCCGTGGGTGTGGCCGGCCAGCAGCAGGTCGAACCCGTCGTCGGCCATGCGGTCGAGGATGCGCGGCTCGGGTGAGTGGGTCAGGCCGATGCGCACGTCCACGTCCGGGGAGGCCGGGCCGGCGACCGTGTCGTAGTCGTCGCGGCCCACGTGCGGGTCGTCGACGCCGACCAGCTCGACCGTGCGGCCGCCCGCCTTGATCGTGGTGCGGGCGTTGTTGAGGTCGGCCCAGCCGGAGCCGGTGAGCACGTCGCGCAGCTCCTCGGTCGGCAGGACGGCGCCCTGCACGTACGGCTTGTCCTTGTTGAAGTAGCCCAGCGGGTTCTTCAGCACGGGCCCGCGGTAGTCGTTCGACCCGAACACGAAGGCGCCGGGGCGGTCGAGCAGCGGGGTCAGCGCCCGGACCACGGCCGGGACCGCGTCGACGTGGGCCATGTTGTCGCCGGTCACCACCACCAGGTCGGGGTCGGTGCCGGCCAGCTCGGCGATCCAGCGCTGCTTGCGGTGCTGCCCGGGAGTGAGGTGGAAGTCGCTGAGGTGCAGAATGCGCAGCGGCTCGGCGTCAGGTGCCAGCACCGGCACGTCGAAGCGGCGCAGCGTGAACATGTTGCGCTCGACGAGCGAGGCGTAGGCAAGGGCGGCGGCGCCGGCCGCGACGGTGCCCGTCGCGAGGCGCAGTACGGTCTTCGAGCGCATTGATTCAGCGTACCGGCCGCTTTGCAAGCCAATATGGACAAGATCCGACGGATAGACTTCGTTCATGTTGAAGGAACGCCTGGAGTCCGACCTCCGCGACGCCATGAAGGCGCGCGACGAGCTCGTGACGTCGACCCTGCGGATGGCGATCGCCGCGGTGCGCAATGCGGAGGTCGCCGGGAAGTCCGCCCGTGAGCTGTCCGACGACGAGATCCTCGGCGTGCTCACCAAGGAGGCCAAGAAGCGCCGTGAGGCGGCGGAGGCGTTCGCCGACGCCGGCCGCGAGGCGCAGGCCGCGAAGGAGCGCGCCGAGGAGGAGGTCATCGCCGGCTACCTGCCCAAGCAGCTGTCGGACGACGAGCTCGCCGCGATCGTGCGCGACGCCCTGGCGGCCGCCGGGCTCAGCGGCATGTCCAGCATGGGACCGGCCATGAAGGCGGCCCAGACGGCCGTCGCGGGCCGCGCCGAGGGCGGCCGCGTGGCGGCCGTCGTGAAGGCCCAGCTGGCTGGCTGACCGCTCAGCCGACCTCCCGCAGCAAGACAGACGGCGGGCGACCTCCCGAGGGAGGCGCCCGCCGTTCTTTGTCCGAAGCCGCTCAGCAGGGCCAGGGCAGGGCAGCGGTCACTCGTCGGCGCGGCGTCCGTTGCCGTTGTCGCCGTTGCCGACGTACGGCGGCGCGCCCGCCCCCGGCCCCTTGCTGATGATCAGCGAGACGGGGCCGCCGCGGACCGTCGCGCCACCGGGCTCGGTGCGCGCGACCGTGCCGGCCGGGCAGTCCGACGCCACCTGCTGCGACGACACCGTGACGTTGAACCCGGCGTTGCGGACCTTGTTGCGGGCCTGGTCGACCGAGAGGCACTTCACCGACGGGATGTCGACGAGCTTGCCCTGCGCCTTGTCCTTGGTCGGCGCGACGAAGCCCACCACAGGCTTGCCGGTGAGACCGTCACGGAGCGTGGCCAGCGCGGCGTAGTTGACCGGCGGGTGCTTCATGTCCTTGTTGGTCTCGGGCCAGTCGGGGTCGGTGAGGAAGCCCGACACCGCCAGCTGCTTGGTCATGACGACGAAGGTCGCGCTCTTCTCCGAGTCGGTCGTGCCGGTCTTGCCGGCGATCGGCCGCTTCACGAAGTTGCGGGCGTAACCGGCCGTCGCGCCGGCGCACTTGCCGGTGGCCGACTGGTCGCCCATCGGGCAGCGGGCCATGTCGACGGCGGCGCGGGCCACCTCGGGGTTCACGACCTGCTTGCACTTGGGCTCGACCCCGGGAACCTTGTTGCCCTTGTTGTCCTTGAGCTCCAGGATCGGGGTCGGGTCGCAGTAGACACCGTCGGCCGCGAGCGTGCCGTAGGCGTTGGCCAGCTGCAGCGGCGTGGTCGCGCTGACGCCCAGGGTGAAGGCGCCCCAGCCCTTCGGGTTGGCCGCCAGCTTGGCGTCCTCCGGCGCGTTGAACTGGATACCGAGCCGCTTGGCCACGTCGACCACCTTGTCGGCGCCGACCTGCTGCTCCAGCGGCACGAAGAACGTGTTGATCGAGCTGCCGAAGGCGGTCCACATGTTGTACGGACCGGACTGGCCGCCGGCGTTCTTCGGGCAGTACCACGGGCCGTTGCAGGCCGCCGGACTCTTCGGATCGATCTTGAAGGTCGACTGGAACTGCTTCTCGGTGTTGATCGTGGTGGCGAGCGGCAGGCCCGCCTCGAGCGCCGCGACGGCGGTGAACATCTTGAACGTCGACCCGGCCTGATAACCAGGGACGTCGGCGTCACCCGTCACGATCGGGACCGTCGTGTTGGGCCAGTTGCCCTTCTGGCCCTTCTTGGCCGGGTTGGTGTTGTTGCCGTTGGCCGTCTGATCGTTGCTGAACTTGCGGTTCGTGGCGATCGCCTGGACGCGGCCGGTGCCGGGCTCGACCGCGGCGAGCATCAGCGCCTGCGACTGGCCCAGCTTGGCCTGCTGATCCTTGGAGACGTTGGGCTGCTGCTGCGCGTACTTGAACGCGGCCGTCTGGGTCTGGATGTCCAGGGACGACACCACGGTGTAGCCGCCGGCCCGCAGCCGGTTGGCCCGCTGGTAGGTGTCCTCGCCGAACAGCGGCTGGTCGAGCCACCAGCGGCGCAGGTAGTCGCAGAAGAAGCCGGCGCCGAGCTCCGCCTTCTGCACGTATTCACAGCCCTCGGGGGTGCGCTTGCCGACGATGTTGAGCTTCACCGCGGCAGCCTCGTCGGCCTGCTGCTTGTTGATGTACCCCATCGCGACCATCTGGTTGAGCACGTACTTCTGCCGGGCGAGCGCCACCGGCAGGCCGTCGGCCGTCGCCGGGTCGCTCGTGCCGGGCGCCTTGACGAGACCGGCGATGAGGGCGGCCTCGGGCAGCGTCAGGTCCTTCGGGTCCTTCTCGAAGTAGACGTGCGCGGCGGCGAAGATTCCGTACGACCCGTGACCGTAGGCCGCGATATTGAGGTACCGCTCGAGGATCTCGTCCTTGCTGAGCTTCTTCTCGAGGTCGATCGCGTACTTCATCTCGCGCAGCTTGCGCGTGGGGGTCTTGTCGGTGGCGTCCACGACCTCCTGCGGCGTCTTGGCCGAGTAGGAGATCGCCTGTCGCACATACTGCATCGTGAGCGTCGAGGCGCCCTGCTCGGTCTGGCCGCCGGCGTTCTGGTTGGCCACGAACGCGCGGGCGACACCCTTCACGTCAACACCACGGTGCTGATAGAAGCGGTTGTCCTCGGCCGCGACGATCGCGTGGCGCATGACCTCGGCGACATCGGCGAGCTTCACGTCGCGCCGGTTCTCGTCGTACATCATCGCCAGCAGCGTCTTGCCGTCGGATGCGTAAACGTAGGAGATCTGCGGCGAAGGCAGTACGTCAATATCGGTCGGAAGGTTGTCGAACGTGTCGGCGCCGGCCTTCGCGGCCAAGCCCGACATCGCGACCGCAGGGAACGCGGCCGCAGCGACCACCAAGCCCGCCAAGAGCCCACACAGCAGCAAAGAAGCCGCGTTGGGCAGCAGGCCGTGCTCGCGTTTGCGCATCCAGGTCACCGCCTCAGACTACGTGACGACGTCATGAGACCCGCGTCCTGATGCGCCGGCCCTCGTTGTCTAAGACGCGTGACACCGCGCGTGAGGTTGACCCGTTGCCGAGTCTTATGCACGGATTTCTGGCGTGCCGGCATTTTGGGCAAATCACACCCGGTCGTGACGCCCCGGTAGCGCGGTGCGGCCTTTTCGTGGATCAAAGAAGGCCGGCCAACCCGGTGCAACAACTTTGCGCAACTGAATGACTACAGAACATGATGTTCCGGACAGCTCCTGTCGGGTTCCCGTGGCCGGGGACCCCGCCGTCGCGCCGCGCGAATCGGCGAACTGCACCCGAATGCCATGGGGGGACGTGGTTTGGGCGCTTTTCGCCTGGGCAACTGCGGCGGATGGACCCGGGGGGAGTCCAAGGGGGGAAGAGGAAATATGAGCATGGTCGTCGACTGGCCCAGCATCGCCGCGTGTCGCAATGGCGACCCGGACGCGTTGTTCGTCCAGGGCGCCGAGCAGAACGTGGCGAAGCGGATCTGCCGCAGCTGCCCTGTGCGGTACGAGTGCCTGGCGGACGCCCTGGACAACCGGATCGAGTTCGGGGTCTGGGGCGGCATGACCGAGCGCGAACGTCGTGCGCTGCTGCGTCGCCACCCGCAGGTGCCCAGCTGGCGGAAAATGTTCGAGGCGGCCATGGACCGCAACTCGAAGGACGTCGCAAAGGAACTGGTCCCAACCGGCTGAGGCACCAAAAGCAGCCAAGCAAGCCGAGGCAGCCAAGCAAGCTGAGGCAGCCAAGCAAGCTGAGGCAGCCAAGCAAGCTGAGGCA
>NZ_JBEXCY010000003.1:13550-33262 GCF_040605515.1 Dactylosporangium sp. NPDC005572
GCAGCCAAGGCAGCTGAGGCAGCCAAGGCAGCTGAGGCAGCCAAGGCAGCTGAGGCAGCCAAGGCAGCTGAGGCACCAGTACAGCCGCGGGAGCGAACGAAAGTGCGGCGCCAGCGCCGCATGGGGGGTGTGGGGTGGGAACCCCCCACGAAACCGACGGCGCCAGCCGGCGGAGCTAGAAACAGCTGAGCTAAAAACAGCTCAGCCCGCGGAGCTAGTAACAGCGAAGGTCACACCTATAGAGCGCAGCCCGTCGAGGTCATGCACGTCGGCGGGCTGCGCGGGGACACGCGCCACCGGAACACTCGGATGCTCCTGGAAGAACCGGCCGGAGACCTCGGCCTGGCGGTCATGCTGGTCCGCCAGCTCGGCATGGACGCGGAGCACGTCAGCCGTCGAAGCGTGCGTGCCCAACTCTTCGAGCCGGGCCATCGCCGCTCGCGCATCGCCGGCCGAGAGGCGCGGCGCCGCCACCGGTACCACCCGGTTGAGCACCAGGCCGGCCAGCGGCATGCGGTCGGCGGCGAGCCGGCCGGCGAAGTAGACCGCTTCACGCACCGCGTCCGGCTCGGGGGCCGCCACCACGAGGAACGCGGTCTCGGGGGCCTGGAGCACGCGGTACGTCTGCTCGGCCCGCTCGCGGAAACCGCCGAACATCGAGTCGAGCGCGCCCACGAACCCGGACAGATCGGTCAGCAGCTGCGCGCCGAGAATCTTGGTGACGGTGCGGCTGAACAGCCCGAACGAGGCGGAGACCAGGTTGAACACGCTGCGCCCGCCGGCTCGGGCCGGGGCGAGCAGCAGCCGCAGCATCTTGCCGTCGAGGAACCGCGACAGCCGGGCCGGCGCGTCGAGGAAGTCCAGCGCCGAGCGCGACGGCGGCGTGTCGACCACGATGAGGTCCCACTCGTCGCGGGCCCGCAGCTGGCCCAGCTTCTCCATCGCCATGTACTCCTGCGTGCCGGAGAACGTCGAGCTCATGGCCTGGTAGAAGGGGTTGGCGAAGATCTCCTCGGCCTTCTTCGGGTCGGTGTGCGCGAGCACGACCTCATCGAAGGTCCGCTTCATGTCGAGCATCATGGCCTGGAGCTCGGCCGAGTCCGGCTGCAGGCCCTTGACCTGCCGCGGGGTGTTGTCGAGCTCGGTGAGGCCGAGCGCCTGGGCGAGGCGGCGGGCCGGGTCGATGGTCAGCACCACCGTGCGCCGGCCGTGCTGCTCGGCCGCCCGCAGCGCGAGCGCGGCCGCGGTTGTCGTCTTTCCGACACCACCGGAGCCGCAACACACCACGATCCGGATCGCGGGGTCGGCGAGGATCGCGTCGACCTCCAGGCCCGGCGGCTCAGCGTTCACTCGCACCTAGCGAGCGTATCCGCTCGGCCCCCACCTCAGCTCGACGTGAGCAGCAGATCACCGAGTGACTCCAGCGCGGCGGCGGTGACGCCCTCCGGCACGATCGGCAGTTCGACCACGGGCCGGCCGAGACCCTGCAGGTCGGCGCGCAGCGAGGCCTCGGCGGCGACCCGGGTCTGGTAGGCCTTCGCCTCGCCGATCAGGCCCGCCAGAGTCTCCTTGTCCGGGGACAGCCCGGCGGCGGTGAGGCCCTTGCGCAGGTCGGCCTGGGTGAGCTTCACACCGGCCAGCATGGGTGGGCGGGTGGCGTTCACGATGACGGTACCGATGGGAATCCCGAGCCGGGTGAGCTCCTCGATCGCGTCGGCGGTCTCCTGGACCGGCATCTCCTCCAGGAGCGTGACCACGTGGACCGCGGTCATCGGCGAGCGCAGGATCGCCGCCACGCCCTCACTCTGCGTCTTGATCGGCCCCATCTTCGCCAGCCGGGCGGTCTCGGCCGTCACGTTGAGGAACCGGCCGATGCGGCCCGTCGGCGGCGCGTCGAGCACCACGGCGTCGTAGACCCGCCGACCGTCGACGGTGCGGGTCACCGCCTCCTTGATCTTGCCGGTGAGCAGCACGTCACGCAGGCCGGGCGCGATCGTGGTGGCGAAGTCGACGGCGCCGACCTTGCGCAGGGCCCGTCCGGCGACACCCAGCCGGTAGAACATCTCGAGATACTCGAGCAGCGCCTCCTCGACGTCGACCGCCAGCGCCCGCAGCTCCCCGCCGCCCGGGGCGGTCGCGATGCGCGTCTCCCGGTAGGGCAGCGGGTCGCGCTCGAACAGCTGGGCGATGCCCTGCCGGGCCTCGACCTCGATGAGCAGGGTGCGTCTGCCGTCGCGCGCGAGCGCCAGGGCCAGGGCGGCGGCGACCGTCGTCTTGCCGGTGCCACCCTTGCCGGTGACCACATGCAGACGGGCAGGCCAGCCGTAGCTGTCCCGCCCGTCCGAAGACTCGCGTGCCGTCACGCCTTCGACGCTACCTGGTCCCTGCCGGGGATCATGTCAGGCCAAGAGCCGAAGGCCGCGGCCCAAGAAGTCAGGCGGCAGTGATCTCGCACACGAACCAGCCGTTGTCGTTCGTGGCGACGAACTTGTACTTCGTCTCCGCGACCTTCTCGTCACTCGTGGCGACCTTCACCGGCACGGTGAGCGTGGCGGTGCTGCCCTCCTGCTTGTCGACGGTCGGCGTCGGCCAGGTGTACTCGGGGCTGCTGAGGCTGGCGTCGTACTTGCGGATGTCGTCGACCCGCTGGGCCAGCTTCTCCTTGTTGCGCGACGAAGCGCACACGAACTTGAGCGCCTCGTCCGTGTTCTTGTCCTTGTAGACGGCCTTGAGGAAGCCGTTGACGGCCTCGACCGCGCTGGTCTGCCCCTTGCCCGCGTTGCCCTTGACCACGAAGTACGCCGCGGCGCCACCGCCGCCGCAGAGCACGAGGACGGCGGCCAGGACGATCAGGGTGATCGTCAGGCCGCGGTTCTTCTTCGGCGGGGGCATCGGCTGGTACCCCGGGAAGCCCGACGTCGGCGCCGGCGGCCCGGAGAACGGGGGCGCCATGCCGCCCTGCATCGGCCCGGTGGGGAACTGGCCGGTCGGCGGCGGCGGGAACTGGCTGGTCGGCGGCCCGAAGTGGCCGGTCGGCGGCGGACCGCCGGGGAACTGGCCGGTCGGCGCCGCGTACTGCTGGGAGGGGTCCTGGTACGGCGGCTGCACCCCGTACTGCTGCGCGGGGTCCTGGTACGGCTGCTGCGGCGGCGGGTAATACGGCTGTCCGGACGTCGGCGGCGCCGACGTGGGCGGCACCGCGTAGGGGTCCTGCACCGGCGGGGGCGGCGGCCAGCCCTGCCCCGGCGGGGCCTGCGGAGGCTGCCCAGGCATGGCGTAAGGGTCGCCCGGCTGGCCTGGGTACTCCGGTTGACCCGGGTACTGCGGCGGTTGCGTCATCTCTCCCACCTCTGTGCGACACCTCTATGCCCCGCCAATGTGCGGCGGCGGCCATCACAGTAGCGGCACGGAGCACATCGCGGGGTACACCGATATCAGCCTGTGCCCACCGATACTGTCGCCACATGCAGAAATGGGAGTACCTGACCGCACCACTGCTGGTCCACAACACCAAGATGATCCTGGACAACTTCGGTGAGGAGGGCTGGGAGCTGGTCGCCATCGTCCCCGGCCCCAACCCGGAGAACCTCGTCGCCTACTTCAAGCGGCCGAAGGCGGCCTGACCATGGTCGACGCAGCCGACGTCTATGCCCGCCTCGCCGAGCTCGGGCTGCAGATCCCGCCCGTCGTGCCGCCGGTCGCCGCCTACGTGCCGGCCGTGCAGACGGGTAATCACGTGTACGTCTCCGGCCAGGTCCCGCTGGCCGACGGCAAGCTGCTCGCCGAGGGTCTGGTCGGCGCGGACGTCACCGCCGAGCGGGCCAAGGAGGCGGCCCGCCAGTGCGGCATCAACGCGCTCGCGGCCGTCGAGGGGCTCGTCGGGCTCGGCCGCGTGGTCCGAGTTGTGAAGATTGTCGGGTTTGTCGCCTCGGCGCCCGGCTTCACCGGCCAGCCCGGCGTGATCAACGGCGCCAGCGAGCTGTTCGGCGAGGTGTTCGGTGACGCCGGCAAGCACGCCCGCAGCGCCGTCGGGGTCGCCGCGCTCCCACTCAATGCGCCGGTCGAGGTCGAAGCCATTTTCGAGATCGCCTGAGCGCCGTCGTCCGACCGGCTGTGCGGAGCCCGTCCCATGGCCGGTCGGGTGACGTGTCGGGGGAACCGGCCCGCCGTACGATCGCATCGTGGTAAGCCACGTCACCGCCCCCACCGCCCAGGTGCTCGACACGTTGCCCGGCTGGGTGACGCTCGTCCGCGCGCCCAACCCGGGTCCGATGACGCTCGACGGCACCAACACCTGGCTCCTCCGCGCGCCAGGGAAGAGTTGCCTGGTGGTCGACCCGGGCCCGCTCGACGAGGGCCACCTGCGCGCCGTCGCCGAGCACGCGCCGGTCGCCGCCATCCTGCTCACCCACGGCCACATCGACCACACGGAGGGTGTCGCCCGTCTCGCCGAGCTGACCGGTGCGCCTATTTACCACCCACCCGTGCACGACGACTTCGAGATCGACGGCCTGACGGTCGCGTCCCTGGCGACGCCCGGGCACACCAAGGACTCGGTCTGCTTCGTGGCTCGCTGGGGCGGCGAGGAGATCGTCCTGACCGGCGACACGATCCTCGGCCGCGGCACGACCGTCGTGGCCTGGCCCGACGGCGACCTCGGCGACTACCTCGACAGCCTGGGCATCCTGTCCGGGCTGGACGGCCGCCCCGCCCTGCCCGGGCACGGGCCGGCCCTGACCGACACCGCGGTGGCCGCCCGCTACTACCACCAGCACCGCGAGGCCCGGCTCGAGCAGGTCCGGGCCGCCGTCGCCGCCGGGGCCACCGACGCGCCCGAGGTGGTCGCCACGGTGTACGCCGACGTCGACCGGGTGCTCTGGCCCGCCGCCGAGTCGTCCGTCCGTGCCCAATTGGACTTCCTGAGGCGGGAATCACAGTCGCCCCTGAATGAGTTGGGCTAGGACATGGGCGGTCCGGAGCGAAGCGGAGGGGCCGGCCACCGGAGGCTCAGGGCGCGGAAGTCGCGACGGCGCCGGAGCGAAGCGGAGGTGGCGGCGTGACGTGTTCGGTGTGCGGGACCGTGGCCGTTCCCGGCGCGCGGTTCTGCCACCATTGCGGCTCCGCGCTGCCGGCCGCGGCCACCCTGCCGGCGGCCGAGCGGCGGATCGTCACCGTGCTTTTCGGCGACCTCTCGGACTTCACCGCCTGGTCGGAGGACCTCGACCCGGAGCGGGTCGGTGCCGTCACCGACCGGGTGCTCGCCGCGCTCGCGGGCGCGGTCAAGACCTTCGGCGGGCACGTCGACAAGCTCACCGGCGACGGCATAATGGCCGTGTTCGGCGCGCCCGTCGCGCACGAGGACGACGCCGAGCGCGCGGTGCGGGCCGCCCTGTCGATGCAGCGGGCCGTGCGCCGGGTGCTCGACGACGAGCGCGGCGGTGGCGCCCCACTCGGGCTGCGCATCGGGCTCAACACCGGCACGGTCGTCGCCGGCGTGCAGGCCGGCATCGAGTACACGGTCATCGGCGACACGGTGAACACCGCCGCCCGGCTGGCCGACGCGGCCGCGATCGGCGCCGTCTACGCGGGCGACCGGACCGCCTCGTCCACCCGCCGGCTCGCCTCCTGGCGGGCGCTGCGGCCGCTACGGCTCAAGGGCAAGCGGGAGCCGGTCGAGGCGTTCGAGCTGCTCGGCCTGCTCGACGCCCCCGGCACCCGGTCCGGCCTGGGCGACGAGGCGCCGTTCGTCGGGCGCGACGCCGAGCTGGCCCGGGTCTCCGGCCGGCTGGCCGAGATCGCCGACCGGCAGGAGCCCCGCGTGGTGGTCTTCACCGGCGAGGCCGGGCTCGGCAAGAGTCGGCTGGCCGGCGAGGTCGAACGGTTCGCGGCCGGATACCTCGGCGCCGCCGGCTACACCCCGAGCGCCGGCTTCGCCCCCGGCGGTGGCGCCCGCGTGCTGTCGGTGCACTGCGCCGCGTTCGGCGAGCGGCGCCGGCTCGCCCCGCTGGCCGACCTGGTCCGCGCCGCGATCGGCCTGCCGCCCGACGCCGCGCTCACCCGCGAGGCGGTCGAGGAGCGCCTGCGCCGGCTGGCCCAGCGGCTCGCCCGGGCCGCCCGCGGCCGGCCCGAGCCGCCCCGGTTCGCCAGCGACCTGCTGCTCAGCCTGATCGGCTACACCGAGACGGTCGGCGACACCGGCTCGGTCGCGCCCGGCGGCAAGCCCGACGAGCTCGACCTGAAGGCCATCCCCAACGCGGTCGCCGAGCTGCTGTCCGGCCTCGCCGCCGAGACGCCGCTGGTGGTCATCGTCGACGACCTGCACGACGCGACCCCGGAGACCCTCGACGCGCTCGGCTCGACCATCGAGGAGCTCACCGGCCCGGTGCTCATCGTGCTGCTCGGCCGCCCCGAGCTGGTCCGCTCGGCCGGCGTGCTGACCCACATCGCCGACGCCGAGGTGGTGCCGCTCCCGCCGCTGCGCGGCGCGGACGCGGCCCGGCTGCTCACCGCCTACCTCGGCGGCGGGCGGCTCGCCGCGCCCGACGAGGACCGGCTGCTGGCCACCGCCCAGGGCAACCCGTTCTACCTGGCCGAGCTGGTCACCCTGCTCCAGGAGCGGGGCGCGCTGACCACGGTCGCCGGCACGGACCAGGCCGGCTGGCGGCTGACCCCCGGCTCGCTCGGCGGCCGGCTGCTCTCCCGGGACCTGGCCGCCGTCCTGGCGGCGCGCATCGACGCGCTGCCGGTCGACACCCGGGCGGTGCTGCGCGACGCGGCCGTCATCGGCGACACGGTGCCGGCCCGCGCGCTGGAGGCGCTGCGGTTCAACCCGCCCGGCCAGCCGGCCCGGCCCGCGGTCGTCGCCGCGGTCGAGCTGGAGCGGGCCGTCGAGGAGCTGCTCCAGCGCCGCATGCTGCGCCGCGGCCGGGGCGGGTTCGCGTTCGCCACCCCGCTGCTGCGCGAGGCCGCCTACGCCGGGATCGGCAAGGCCGACCTCGCCGAGCGGCACGCGGCGCTGTCCCGATGGGCGGCCGCCGCCGTCTCGGCGTACCTCGCCTCCGGCGGCACCGGCAACGTGCAGGGCCTCAACATGACCATCGGCGCCGCCGACGCGTTCATCGCCGAGCACGCGGAGAGCGCGAGCCGCCTCGCCGACGTGGTCGGGCTGCGGCCCGACTCGCTGGCCCGCTCGGCCGCCCCGCTCGGCGTGCAGGCGCTCGGCCGGGCCGCCCGGGCCGCGCTGGCCACCGGGGAGCCGGCCCAGGCCGCGCAGGCCGCCGACCGGGCCGCGGCGCTGGGCGGCGCGCTGCCGGCCGCCGACCGGCTCGTGCACGCGCGCGCGTTGCTCCAGCTCGGCCGTACCACTGAAGCCCTCGCCCACGCGGAGAAGGTGTCCGCCAACGCGGGCGACGACGCCGCGGTGCGGGTCGGCGCGCTGCTCGTCGCCGGCCGGGGCTACCGGGCGACCGGCGACCACCGGCGCAGCTACCAGACGCTGACCGAGGCCCTCGACGCGGCGACGGCCGCCGGGCTGACCTACGAGCGCGGCGACGCGATGCGCCGGCTCGGCATGGCCGACTTCCTGGAGGGCCGGCTCGCCGAGGCCGGCGGCCGGTTCGCCGAGTCGTTCCAGATCGCGGTCATGGCCGGCGACCGGCGGGCCCAGGCCTGGTCGCTGCAGCATCTCGCCTGGGTCACCACGACCCGCGGCGACTTCGCCGGTGCCGACGCCGCCCTCGGCCGCGCCGCGCGCCGCTTCGCCGAGCTCGGCGACCCGGTCGGGCGGGCCTGGCTGCGCGGCACCACGGCGTTCGTGCGGCTGCTCGCCGGCCGGCTGGGCGAGGCGCGCCGGCTGGCCAAGGCGTTCCTGCCGTTCGGCGAACGGGTCGGCGACGCGTGGGCGGTCGGCACGCTGCGCGCGGTCGAGGCGTTCGCGGCCGCGGAGAGCGGCGACCTGGCCGAGGCCGACCGCGAGGCCCGCCGGGCCTACCGCGAGTTCGCCGCCGCCGGCGACGACTGGGGCCGCGGCCTCGCGCTCGTCGTGCGCGGCGTGGTCGCGCGCGGGCTCGACGAGCCGGCGCACGCCTACGACCTGCTCTCCGACGCCACGGAGTACGGCGAGAAGACCGGCCACCCGCTGCTGCTCGGCATGTCCCGCACGCTGCGCGGGTTCGTCAGCCTGGACCGGGGCGACGCGGCGGCGGCCGAGGTCGACGCCCGCGCCGTGCTCAATGTCGTCGAGACCCACGACGTCCTCGACGCGGCCAAGGTCGGGCCCAAGGTGCTCTTCGGGCTGGCCCGGCTGGCCCAGGGCGACGTCGAGACGGCGCTGGAGACGCTCGGGTGCGTCGCCGCCGAGCGCCCGGCCCCGTCGGTGATCTTCTCCCGGCGACACGCCGTGGCCGCCTACGCGGGCGCGCTGCTGGCCGCCGGGCGCAACGCCGAGGCCCTCGACTGGGCCCGCCAGGCGCAGACTCTGGCTGGTGAGGACGTGCGCAGCCGGATCTATGCGGAGTCGGTACTGGCGGAGGCGCTCGAGGCGAACGGACAGTGTGCCCCGGCTGTGGCCGATGCGTGACGGCGAACGCCGGGCGCCTGTCGTACCGTTCTAGCCGTGACCGCATCGGCCCCCATCCCCACGGTCCCCGGCCTCACCGGGTTCTCCGTGCTGGCCAGGGGCGGCTACGCCACGGTCTACCGGGCCGTGCAGGAGTCCGTCGGCCGCGACGTCGCCGTCAAGGTGGAGAACCGCACGCTGGAGACCGAGCGCGACCGCCGCCGGTTCCTGCGCGAGGCCCGGGCCGCCGGCCGGATGTCGAGCCACCCGCACGTCGTCGACCTGTTCGACGCGGGCGTGACCACCGACGGCCACCCGTACCTGATCATGGAACTCTGCGACGGCTCGTACGCGGAGCGCATGCGCAGCGCCCCGCTGTCGGCGGCGGAGGTCCGGGAGGTCGGATTCAAGATCGCCGACGCGCTCGCCGACGCTCACTCGCTCGGCGTGCTGCACCGCGACGTGAAGCCGGCCAACATCCTGTTCAGCCGGTTCGGCGAGCCGGCGCTGGCCGACTTCGGCCTGGCGATCCTGGCCGAGTGGCGCGACGTGTCGATCACGCTCGACGTGCTCACCCCGGCCTACGCGCCGCCGGAGACGTTCCGCCACGCCCCGCCGGCGCCCGCCGCCGACGTCTACGCGCTGTGCGCGACGCTCTACGCGCTGATGCGGGGCAAGCCGCCGCGCTGGCGCGAGGACCAGATGCCGAGCCTCATGTCGCTGGTCGACATGTTCCACGAGCACATCCCGGACCTGCCCGGCTGCCCGCCCGAGCTGATGGAGATCCTGCGGACCGGCATGTCCAACGACGAGTCGGCCCGGCCGAGCGCGATCGAGCTGCGCGACCGGCTCATCGCCGTGCGGCTCGAGCCGGTGCCGCAGGTCATCGTCCCGCCGCTGGGCTCGCCCCCGGTCGAGCCGGTCTACGTGCCGCCCGCGGCCGACCCCGCGCACACCCCTCCGACCCCGAACCGGCTGCTGGCGTCCCCGTTCCTCTCCGGCGGCCCGGGGGACGCGGACCCGGAGCAGACCGTCCCGCACGGCCCGGCCGCGCCGCCGGTCGACCCGTTCGTGCCGCCCGTGAAGCCGCCGTCCCCGCCGATCAGCCGCCGCGGGGTGGCCCTGCTCGTCACCGGCGCCGTGCTGGTCGTCGCGGCGCTGGTCAGCGTCGGCATCGCCTACGGCCTGCGCGGCACGCCCACGGTCGGCCCGACCTCGGGCCCGTCGGCGACCGCGACGGCCGCCCTGCCCATCACCGACTGCGGCATGGGCCCCGTGCCGGCGGAGGCCCGGTGCACCAGCGTCGTGGAGTGCTACGACGCCGAGCGCCGAGCGGTGTCCTGCACCGGCAAGCACACCTGGGAGCTCTTCGCGTTCGGCGAGCTGAGCAAGGGCAGCCGGGTCAGCGACGCGAAGCAGTCACCGGTGCGCGAGGTGTGTAACCAGAGCGTGCTCATCGCCGTCGACATCTCCGCCGCGACCTGGCGGACCGACGTGATCCTGCCGACCCTGGAGGCGCAGCAGGCCGGGCCGACGACCTTCCGCTGCCTGGCGGGCAAGGGGCCCGGCGCCCTGACCGGCCAGCAGCTGCGCAAGTCGAAGAAGTAGACCTCAGGCGTCCTGACCGGTGACCGCCCTAAGCTCGTCGGTGTGATCGAGCAGTGGCTCTTCCCGGGCGACGCGGTCGTCGGACCCGACCTGATCGAGCGGTACTCGGAGCCGCACCGGCGGTACCACACCCTCGAACATCTCTCAGCGATGCTCCGCGTCATCGACGCGCATGCCCCGCTGGCCGACGACGCGGACGCGGTGCGGCTGGCGGCGTGGTTCCACGACGCGGTCTACGTGCCGTTCGCGCAGGACAACGAGGAGCAGAGCGCGCAGCTGGCGCTTTCGCAGCTCGCGCTGCTCGGGTGGCCCCCGGAGCGGGCCGGGGAGGTCGCGCGGCTGGTGCGGCTGACGGCGGGGCACCGGGTGGCGCCGGGCGACCGCAACGGCGCACTGCTCGCGGACGCCGACCTGGCGATCCTGGCGGCGGACCGGCCCGACTACGAGCGGTATGCGGCGGCGGTACGGCAGGAGTACGCGGCCGTGCCGGACGAGGTGTTCCGGCCGGGCCGGGCGGCGATCCTCCAGCAACTGCTGGAGCTGCCCGAGCTCTATCGCGCCGTCCCCTCGCGGGCGGCCTGGACCGCCCGCGCGCACGAGAACCTGCGGATGGAGATCAGGATGCTTCTGGATGCTCGGTGACGTTCTGGAGATACAGCGCCTCCCCGAGCTTCTCGATCAGCCCGAGCTGGGTCTCCAGGTAGTCGACGTGCTGCTCCTCGTCGGCCAGGATGTCCTCGAAGATGTTCGCCGAGGTGACGTCGCCGATCGAGCGCATGTACTCGATCCCGCGGCGCAGCCGGTCGATGGCCTCCATCTCGACCTTCATGTCGCACTTGAACTGCTCCGGGACCGTCTCGCCGATGCGCAGCGCGAACAGGCGCTGGTAGTTCGGCAGGGCCTCCAGGAACAGGATCCGATCGGTGAGCACTTCCGCGTGCTTCATCTCGTCGATCGACTCGTGCCTGGTGTGTTTGGCGAGCTTCGTGTAGCCCCAGTTCTCCTGCATCTTGGCGTGCAGGAAGTACTGGTTGATGGCGGTGAGTTCGGCGGTGAGCTGTTCGTTCAGAAATTCGATGACCCGTGCATCCCCCTGCATGTGGGCAGGGTAACTCCATTTCTAGGCCAAAGCGGGCAACACCGCATTTGTCGCTTCCGCATCGATCAGATCGGCGATGCGATCAAGGCACGTGCCACAGCCGGTGCCGGCACCACACTCGTCACCGACGGCGTCCTCGCTGTACGCACCAGCGCGGATGGCCTGCCGGACCTCGCACTCCCTGACCCGGTGGCAGATGCAGACATACACGGCCGTTCTCCCTGCTTAGGCTTGCCTAAGCAAGGGTGGCCTAACGTTCTCATTTACACAACCCCTGAGCTGCTATTTTGCGGTCGTCGATCCGTCGTCGACCTGGACAAATGACGCGGCCGACGCAGCCCGGCAGCATTCAGGCGCTCGACGATCTCCTTGGACGACGCCAGTCGGGCACCCAGCCAGATCGCCAACTGCACCCTCTCTTCGGGCACGTCGTAGTGGTCGCGCTCGAACCCTCGCCGCGGTGCGCCGATCAGCTCGGCGAAGGCGTGCAGCTCCGCCGGCGACACGTCGCTGACGAGATGGGACCAGAGTCGACCATGAGCAGGCCACCGCGGTGTGTCGATGTAGAGCACACGCACTAGCGTGCCAGGGTATGGATCTCGTTGCGGAACTCCGCGCCGCGCTCCCTCACGAGGGCGGGGTGCTGACCGATCCCGATCTGCTCACGTCGTACCAGCACGACGAGGCCGACCTGGTGCCGTTCGGCACGCCGTCCGTCGTCGTGCGGCCGCGCACCACAGGCCAGGTCTCGGCGGTCCTGCGGGCGGCGAGCCGGCACCGGATACCCGTGATACCCCAGGGCGCCCGCTCCGGCCTGGCCGGCGGCGCCAACGCGATCGAGGGCGCGATCGTGCTGTCGCTCACCGCGATGAACGAGATCGTGGACATCGACACGGAGAACGGGATCGCGGTCGTCCAGCCGGGCGTCGTCAACGCGCAGCTGCGCCGGGCCGTGGCCGAGAAGGGCCTGTACTACCCGCCGGATCCGGGGTCCTGGGAGCAGTCGACCATCGGCGGCAACGTGTCGACCGATGCCGGCGGCATGTGCTGCGTGAAGTACGGCGTGACCAGCGACCACGTCATCGGCCTGGAGGTCGTGCTGGCCAGCGGCGAGGTGCTGCACTGCGGCCGGCGCACCGCGAAGGGCGTCGCCGGCTACGACCTGACCAGCCTCTTCGTGGGCTCCGAGGGCACGCTCGGCGTCATCACCGAGATCACC
The DNA here is from genome assembly GCF_040605515.1 of Dactylosporangium sp. NPDC005572. Classification (NCBI taxonomy): domain Bacteria; kingdom Bacillati; phylum Actinomycetota; class Actinomycetes; order Micromonosporales; family Micromonosporaceae; genus Dactylosporangium; species Dactylosporangium sp. NPDC005572. The sequence goes on from NZ_JBEXCY010000003.1 coordinate 26,034, forward strand.
GTCCGGCTCCGCCCGGCGCCGGAGCCGTCGCTGACCCTGGTCGCCGTCTTCGAGACCTTCGCGGCCGCCGGCGCCGCGGTGTCGTCGATCGTCCGCTCCGGCCTGCAGCCGAGCATGCTGGAGGTCATCGACCGGGTGGCGCTGAGCGCGATCGAGGCGTACCGCCCGATGGACCTCCCGACCACGGCCGCTGCCCTGCTCATCGCGGCGGTGGACTCGGGCAGCCGCGCGCCGGACGACCTGGCCCTGCTGGCCGGGATGTGCCACGAGGCGCAGGCCGCGGACGTCTACGTGGCATCGGACGCCGAGGAGGCCGACGCGCTGCTGGCGGCGCGCCGCCTGGCCCATCCGGCGCTGGAGCAGTTCGCCGCGAACCTGTTCCCGGCGGGCGGCGGCATCATGGTGGACGACGTGGCGGTGCCCCGGACCCGGCTGGTGGAGCTGATCGAGGGCATCGAACGCATCTCGACCGAGCACGGCGTGGTGGTCGCCACGGTCGGCCACGCGGGCGACGGCAATCTGCACCCGATCATCGTGATCGACCGCTCGGACCCGGTGAGCATCGCGCAGGGCCAGAAGGTGTTCGACGCGATCATGTCCCTGGGCCTGTCGCTGGGCGGCACGTCGACGGGCGAGCACGGCGTGGGCCTGCTGAAGCGCGACTGGCTGGCCCGCGAGATCGGCCCGACGGGCCTGAAGGCCCACCGCTCGATCAAGGCCGCGCTCGACCCCGACAACATCCTGAACCCGGGAAAGATCTTCTAGGCGTGACCTAGGCCTCGACGGCGGCGCGGTCGGCCATGAAGCCTCGGACGTCCGGGGCGCCCAGGCGGGCCGCGTCCGCCGTCAGGTCGTCCGGCATGCGCTGGGACTCCTGCTCGGCGGCCACCCGCGCCAGGTAGTGGTCGACCTCGCGGGCCCGCGTCGCACGGTCCCAGCCCAGCACGTCGCCCATCACCCTGGCCGCGTCGGCGGCCGACGCCACGCCGCGATGGTCGGTCTCGAAGGAGATGCGCGTGCGGCGGGTCAGGACGTCCTCCAGGTGCAGGGCGCCCTCCGCCAGCGCGGCGTAGGCCACCTCGGCCGCCAGGTACTCCGGCGCGCCCGGCACCGAGCTGCGCAGCGCCGGGTCCAGGGCCAGCACCTCGAAGGCCAGCGAACCGTAGCGCTCCAGCAGGTGCTCGAGGACGCCCACCGGGACACCCTGGCGGCGGGCCAGGTCGGCGCGGTTCGTCCACAGCTGGTGGTAGCCGTCGGCGCCCAGCAGCGGCAGGTCGGCCGTGCGGGAGGCCGGGACCAGGCCGCCCTGGCGGCGCAGGCCGCCCAGGCGGTGGGCGACGCGGTCGACGACGTCGGCGGCCATGACGCGGTACGTCGTGTACTTGCCGCCGGCGATCAACATCAGGCCCAGCATCGGCTCGACGACCGCGTGCGTGCGGGAGAGGGCCGAGGTCTGCTCGTCGCGGCTGTGCGGCTGGCGGTGCCTGGCCTCGCGGGAGAGCAGCGGGCGCAGGCCGGCGTACACACCCTCGATGTCCTCGGTGGTGAGCGGGCGGTCGAGGACGGCGTTGACCTGGCCCAGCAGGTAGGAGATGTCGGTGGCGGACGCCGCCGGGTGGCCGCGGTCGAGGGTCCAGTCGGTGTCGGTGGTGCCGATGATCCAGTGGCCACCCCACGGGATGACGAAGAGGACCGACGTCGGGGTGCGCAGGATCAGGCCGGCCTCGCCGGTGATGGCGCTCCGCGGTACCACCAGATGCACACCCTTGGAAGCGCGCACCTGCATGCCGGAGGACTCGCGCGGGCCCTCGCCCGACAGCAGGCCGGCGATGTCCTCCATCCAGACGCCGGTGGCGGCGACCACGGTGCGGGCGTGGACCTCGAACTCCTCGCGGGTCTCCAGGTCGCGCACCCGGACGCCGGTGACCTCGCGGGCGTCCCGCAGCAGACCCACCGCGCGGGCGCTGGGCACCACCGCGGCGCCCAGGCTGGCGGCCGTGCGGGCGAGCGTCGCGACCAGGCGGGCGTCGTCGACCTGGCCGTCGAAGTACTGGATGGCGCCGCTGATCGCGTCCTCCCGCAGCGACGGGAAGCGCCGGTGGGTCTCGGTGCGCGACAGGTGGCGGTGCAGCGGCATGCCCCGCGGCGCCGAGCCGCCCAGCTGGGCGGCGGTCGCGAACGCGTCGTAGAGGCCGACGCCCGCGCCGTAATACGCCCGCTGCCAGACCCGCTGCGCGAGGCCCGGGAGGCCGCGGTGGGCCGGGAGCGGCACCAGGATGGGCACCGGGCGGACCAGGTGCGGCGCCAGCCGGGTGGCCAGCAGGCCGCGCTCGTGCAGGGCCTCGGCGACCAGGCCGAACTCGAGCTGTTCGAGGTACCGCAGACCCCCGTGGATCAGCTTGGAGGATCGGCTCGACGTCCCGGAGGCCAGGTCACGGGCCTCGACGAGGGCTACCGAGAGCCCGCGCGAGGCGGCGTCGAGCGCGGCGCCCGCGCCGGTGACGCCGCCGCCGATGATGAGGACGTCGAAGCGCTCCCGGCGCAGGCGGGCAACGTCCGCGGCGCGGCGGGCGGGTGAGAGTCGGCTCGCCTCGAAACGGGACGTGGAGGGTTCACGGCGCACACCAACACCGTAGCCGCGCCTGTCTCGGGTTTGTGTGCGATGCGACACGCGGGGAATCAGGATGAGGTGTCCATCACCGAACGCATCGTCCGCGCGCCTGCCGACCGGGTCTTCGGCGTCCTGTCCGACGGCTGGACGTACAGCGACTGGGTCGTCGGCACCGCGCACATCCACGACGTCGACGAGGGCTGGCCGCGGGCCGGCACGCGGCTGCACCACAAGGCGGGGCCCTGGCCGGCGACGGTCAAGGACCGCAGCGAGTCGCTGGAGTGTGATCCCGGACGCATGCTGCGGCTGAAGGTGCACCTGTGGCCGCTGGGGGCCGGGGAGGTGCGGTTCACGCTCGACGAGCTCGACGCCGGCGCCACCCGGGTCACCATGCAGGAGCAGTTCACCGACGGACCGCTGATCGGCGTGCGGAACAAGGTCGGTGACGTCTTCCTGCACTACCGCAATGCCGAGGTCCTGCGGCGGCTGGCCGACCTGGCGGAGCGCCGTCAGCGGTAGATCGCGCGCAGGGTGGCGCCGATCCCGAGCCGGTACGCGTCGCCGAGCAGTGGGCGGTGGCGGGCCAGCGCCGCCCGGGCCGCGTTGGCGCCGGGCGCCCCGTGCACGCCGCCGCCCGGGTGCGCGCTGGAGCTCGCCAGGAACAGGCGGTCGATCGGCGTGTCGGCCCGGCCGAGCCCCGGCAGCGGGCGCCACACGAGCTGCTGGAACGCGGCCGCGGTGCCGCCGTTGATCGCCCCGTCGACGAGCGACGGGTTCTTCGCCTCCAGCTCGGCGGGGCCGGCCACGTGGCGGCCGAGCACCAGGTCGTCGAAGCCCGGGGCATGCGCGCGCATCGCCCGCTCGACCCTGGCCACCTGGGCGTCCACCTCGTCCGGCTTGGTGCCGCGGGGGAGGTGGGTGTACGCCCAGAGCGTCTCCGTCCCGGCCGGTGAACGGGTCGGGTCCGTGGTCGTCATCTGCCCCAGGAGCAGGAACGGGTCCTCGGGCGGGCGGCCCAGCGCGAGGTCCGCGGCGTAGCGGTGCGGGTCGGCGCCGAGGTGGACCGTGCCGGCGCCGCTCACCTCGGGCGCGAGCCACGGCACCGGGCCGGACAGCGCCCAGTCGACCTTCAGCGTCGGGTTGTCCCAGCGGAACCCGGCGAGATCCTCCAGCAGCCGCGGCGGCAGTTCGCCGGCGTCGACGAGGCTGCGGTACAGCGTGGGCGCCGGAACGTCGGCCAGCACGGCCCGGCGGGCGCGGAACAGGCGGCCGTCCGAGCAGCGGACGCCCAGCGCGCGGCCGGCGCCGACGATCACCCGGTCGACCTGCGCCCGGCGGTGGATCACCCCGTCGAACCGGCGGACGAGCGCGTCGGTGAGCTCCTGCGCGCCGCCGACCGGGACCGGGAAGCCGTACTGCTGGCCCAGCATGGCGAGCAGCCAGCCGTACGCGCCGCTGGCCGCGTCGTCGGGGGCCAGGTCGGTGTGCAGGGCGAGGCCTTCGAGCAGCATCCGGGCGCCGTCACCGCGGAACAGCTCCTCGCCGAGCACCCGGGCCGGGGCCAGGAACCGCCGGCCGAGGCGCAGTGCCTGGCCGAGGCCGGCGCGGGCCGCGAGGCGGGCGCCGGAGCGCACGGGTGGAAACGGGGTGAGCAGGGCGGGGATCAGGTCGTCGGAGAGGTGGCGCCATTCGCGGTACAGCCGCCGGAACCGCTCGCCGTCCCCGGCCGCGAAGCCGTCCAGCGAGTCCGCCGTCAGGTCCAGCTCGCGGCTCAGCACCGCCGCGCGGCCGTCCGGGAAGAGGTGCGCGACGACCTCCGGGGCGTGGGTCCAGCGCAGGCCGTGCGACTCGAGATCGAGGGCGGTGAACACCGGGGACGCGGCGCCCAGCGGGTAGAACGAGCTGCACAGGTCGCTGCGGAAGCCCGGCCGCACGAGCTCGGCCGAGCGGACCGCCCCGCCGACGTGCTCGGTCGCCTCCAGCACCGCCACGTCCCAGCCGGCGTCGGCCAGCATGTTGGCCGCGACGAGGCCGTTGTGACCGGCGCCGACAACGACCGCGTCCACCGTCTCCGTCATAACCCCCAGTCTCCTCCCCCGGGATTGTCGTACGCACGCCGTAGAGTCCGAGCATGGTTCAGGTCCCGGTGCCCTTCGCCGCACCGCCGCCCCGGCCGCCCAGCCGCGGCTGGGCGATCGCCCTCACCATCCTGGTGGGGCTTTGGACGGTCGCCCTGGTCGTCGTGGTCAACGCCGTGCTGTGGCTGGTGGGCGACACGCTGACGATCAGCGGGATGACCATGTCGCGGGCGTTCTGGCTGCTCGGTGCCGTGCTGGTCACCCTGCTGTCGGGAGTGCCGGCGCTGCTGCTCGGGCTGCTGTCTCGGGTGCACTTCGCGCGCACGGCCGGTCGGCAGTGGGCGTTCGCCGCGCTGTTCGGCGGCGTGCTGAGCGCGGCCCGGCTGATCCCGGAGACCTATCACGAGCTCTATCTGGCCGTCATCGCCGTCGCGGCGGCGATCGGCGCGGCCATCCACACCGGCGTCACCGGCCGCCGCGAGCGGGCCGAGGGCTGGCTGTTCTGGCTCAGCCTCGCGGTCGGGCTGGTGCTGCTCGTCCCGTGGTTGTGGGTCGGCGCGCTCGGCGGCCTCCTGGAGACCGTCCTCGCCGCGCTCGCCGCGCTCGCGGTGAGCTGGCTCGCGACGCGCCCGGTGACCGCGCTCGCCTCGGTCGGCATGGGCATCCGCAACAACTGGGGCGGCGCGGTCGTCGGCGGGCTGGTGATCGGGGTCGGGCTGGCCTCGATCGCGGGCGGGGTCGGCGAGCCGGCCGTGCAGCTGTTCGCGCTGCTCTGCGTGCCACCGGCGGCGTTCGCGATCGCGGCGCTGCACCGGCGGGGCCGCCCGTCCGTGGTGGCCCTGCTGACACCCGTGCTGTTCGGGCCGCTGGGGTTCGTCGACCCGGAGGAGACGTCGCTCATCCTGGGCCTGCGCGACGGGCTGTTCTGGGGCGCGGTCGGCGCCGCGGCGGCGCTCGTCCTCGCCCTGCTCGTCGCCGCGCTCCTGCTGGTCGTGTTCCGCCGCGCCGTCTGGCACGCCTGGCTCGCCGGGGTGACGGCCGCCGTCGTCGCGCTCGCGGCCGCCGTGGTCTACACCGCGCTCGGCCAGCCCGGGTTCGCCGGCGAGCGGCTGTTCGTGGTCATGAAGGAGCAGGCCGACCTGAGCGGATTGAGCGGCGTCAGTGACCAGACGGCGCGGGTCCGGCAGACGTACGAGCGGCTGGTCGCTACCGCCGAGCGCTCCCAGGCCTCCCTGCGCAAGTCGCTGCGCGACAGGGGCGTCGACTACACGCCCTTCTACCTCGTCAACGGGGTCGAGGTCGACGCCGGCCCGGTGGCCCGGCAGTGGCTGGAGAGCCGCTCCGACGTGGCCAAGGTGCTGCTCAACCCGCGGCTGCGGCCGCTGCCCGCCACGGCCGGGCCGATGCACGGCACGGTCGGCGCGCCCACCTCCCCGGCGTGGAATCTGACGCTCATCGGGGCGGACGCGGTCTGGCAGCGGTATGGCGACGGCAAGGGCATCGTCGTCGGCAGCTCCGACTCCGGCGTCGACGGCAGCCACCCGGCGCTGCGCGGCAACTTCCGCGGCGGCGACGACTCGTGGCTCGACCCGTTCGGCGTCGACAAGTCCCCCACCGATAACAACGGCCACGGCACCCACACGCTCGCCACCGCCGTGGGCAAGGACGTCGGCGTGGCGCCCGGTGCACAGTGGATCGCCTGCGAGAACCTGCCGCGCAACCTGGGCAGCATGGCCAACTACCTGAGCTGCCTGCAGTTCATGCTCGCGCCCTACCCGGCCGGGGCCGACCCGTGGCACGCCGGCCGCCCGGAGCGGGCGCCGCAGGTGCTGACCAACTCGTGGGGCTGCCCGGAGGTGGAGGGCTGCGACCTGACCTCGCTGCGCCCGGCGATCGACGCGTTCGCCGCGGCCGGCATCTTCTTCGTGGCCGCCGCCGGCAACACGGGCCCCGACTGCGAGACCATCACGGACCCGCCGTCGAACTACGCCGCCACGTTCACGATCGGCGCCGTCGACCGCACGTCGGCCGTGGCCGACTTCTCCAGCCGCGGCCCGACCCCGGACGGCCTGGTGAAGCCCAACGTGATGGCCCCGGGCGTCGACGTCCTGTCCGCGCTGCCGGGCGGCCGCTACGGCTACCTGAGCGGCACGTCGATGGCCACGCCGCACGTGGCCGGTGTGGTCGCCTTGATGTGGTCGGCCAACCCGTCCCTGATCGGCAAGGTCGAGGAGACCCGCACGATCCTGGAGCGCACCGCCCGCCACCTGACGCCGTCCGGCACGGCCTGCGGCGACCCGGCGGACGTGGTGGGCGCGGGCCTGGTGGACGCCCTGGCCGCGGTCGCCGCCACTCCCCGCTCCCCATCCTGACCCGACCGACCGCGGCCACTTTGTTGGGCGAGCCGCCGCAGCCGCTCGCCCATCCCGACCGGGCGGCTGCGGCCCTGCCACTCCGCGGCCCGCCCTCATTCCCCGCCGCCCCTCGGCCCGCCCTCATTCCCCGCCGCCCCTCGGCCCGCCCTCATTCCCCGCCGCTCC